>JAXDFS010000267.1:0-18361 GCA_034665465.1 Solirubrobacteraceae bacterium | reverse complement strand
GCCGACGGCGTTGACGCCGAGCGAGGTCAGCTGCGGGGGCGCGGACACGCGCCGATGGTGCCACAAGCGCCCCGGCTGGCGGTCGGCAGGGCCTGCGGCGTGAGCGCGAGCGGCTCGTCGGCGCCGGGCCCATCGGGGGTGTGTCGAATTTCCGGGTCCCACGCCCGGTTTTTCGACGCACCCCAGGCGAAAGGCGCGGCGTCACTCGCCGTCGGCCTGCCGCCGCAGCCGCGCGAGCTCCGCCGCCAGCGCCTGCTGCCCCGCCGCCAGCCCGCGCACGCGGTCGTCGATCGTCGCCAGCGCGCGCAGCAGCTCCTCGTCGACGAGCCGCTGGTGGACGGTGTACGGGCGCATCGCGCGCAGCGCGGCGTCGCGCAGCGCCCCGCGCGGCCCGCCGCCGGCCCCCGGCGCCGCCTTCGGCCCGATCGCCATCCGCGCCCGCACGCCCGCGAGGTCGAGCGCCTCGGCGTGGCCGGCGCCGTCGAGCGGCAGCTTCAGCACCCGCGCGAGCCGGTCGGCCATCGCGCGCCCGGCCACCGCGGGCGCGTGACGCGCCAGGACGTCGGAGCGCGCGCGCTCGGCCCGGGCGCGGCCGGCGGCGGGCTCGGCGACCGCCGCGCGCATGAGCCGCGCGGCGTGATCGAGGTCGGGCTCGGCCCACTCGCCCTGCGCCGGATAGGGGTCGTTGCCCGGGCCGATCCCCGCCGGCCGGTGGTCGACGAGCAGGCCGTTGAAGGCCGTCAGCAGGTCGCGCGTGCCGCCGTAGTCGGTGGCGATGACCGGCGTCCCGAGCAGCATCGCCTCGGCGATCGTCAGGCCGAAGCCCTCGGCGCGGTGCAGCGAGACGTAGCAGTCGAGCTCGCGGATGAGCGCGTTCTTGTCGGCCGCCGGCAGATGCCCGTCCAGGACCGTGATGCGGTCGTGCGCCGCCGCGGCCGCGAGCACCTCGCCGTGCTCGCGCGCGAAGCGCTCGCCGCCGAGCGCCTTGAGCACGAGCGACGGCCCGGCCTGACCAGCCGACCCCGCCGGGAACGCGCGCCCGAAGGCCTCGATGAGCCCGAGCGGGTTCTTGCGCGCGGCCACGCTCGCGTAGTCGTAGACGAAGCCGAACACGAAGCCGCCCGGTAAGCCGAGCTGCGCGCGGCCGGCATCCGAGGCGACCGGGTCGGGCACGGCCAGGGGCACGTGCACGACCGGCACCGGCGAGACGGCGGCCAGCACGTCGGCGACGAAGCGCGAGCCGACCCAGACCTCGTCGACGAGGTCGAAGGCCCGCAGCCAGCGCTGCGGCAGCGCGGCGACCTCCCACCACCACATCCCGACGACGTGGCGGCCCTCGAAGGCGGCGGCCCCGAGCTCGTCGCGCGCGCCGGTCATCCCGTCGGGGTTGGCGCACACGATCGTGACCGGGTGAACGGCCGCCGCGGCCGCCACCGCACCCTCGCGCGGCGCGTCGCGGCTGCTCAGCGCCAGCGGCGCGACCGCCACCCCCGCGGCGCGCAGCGCCTCCTGCACGTGGCGCGCCGCCTCCCCCACGCCGGCGGTCGCGTCGAGGTAGCCCGCGAGGTTCACGCCGAGCGGCAGGGCAGGCTCGTCCGGGGCGTGCGCCATGGGTCGCGAGGCTACCCTTCAGCCGGTGAGCCGTGCTCCCGCAGACGACGTCGCCGTCCTCGTCGACGGCGTCAGCAAGACGTTCCGCCTGCCCCGCGAGCAGGTGAGCACGCTGAAGGAGCGGGTGCTGCACCCGACGCGGCGCCCGAGCTTCGACGAGCTGCGCGCACTGCGCGACGTGAGCTTCGAGGTCCGCACCGGCGAGGTGTTCGGGATCGTCGGGCGCAACGGCTCGGGCAAGAGCACGCTGATGAAGTGCCTCGCCGGCATCTACCAGGCCGACGCCGGCGAGATGTGGCTGCGTGGGCGGATGGCCCCGTTCATCGAGCTCGGCGTCGGCTTCAACCCCGACCTGACGGCGCACGACAACGTCCTCATCAACGCCGTCATGCTCGGCCTCACGCCCGACGAGGCGCGCACGCGCTACGCGTCGATCATGGACTTCGCCGAGCTGCACGAGTTCGCCGAGCTGAAGCTCAAGAACTACTCCTCGGGCATGCAGGTCCGCCTCGCCTTCAGCGTGATGGTCCACGTCGACGCCGACCTGCTGCTCATCGACGAGGTGCTCGCGGTCGGCGATGCCGCCTTCCAGCAGAAGTGCTACGACGTGCTCAGCCGCTCCCGCGACGACGGGCGCACGATCCTGCTCGTCACCCACGACATGGACCAGGTGCAGCGCTTCTGCGACCGCGCGCTGCTGCTCGAACGCGGCCGGATCGCGGCGATCGGCGACGCAGCCGACGTCGCCCGCGGCTATACGAACGTGAACTTCGCGACCGCCGGCCACCTGGGCGTCCGTCCCGACCTCCCGATCGGGGAGGGCGACGACGGCGCGCACATCGCCGACGTGTTCATCCAGGACGCGACCGGGCAGCGCGGGGTAGCGCTCGCGCAGGGCGCGCCCTGCGCGCTGTGCATGCGGGTGCGCTTCCAGCGACCTGCCACCGACCCCATCTTCCACCTCTCGCTCACCGACGCCCAGCACCGTTGCGTCTTCGCGGTGACCTCGGAATGGGGGGACGGGCTGGGCGGCGACTTCGCGGCCGGGGACGTCGTCAAGGCCGGCGCCAGCTTCGACAACTGGCTCGCGCCGGGCCGCTATGAGCTGACGGCGCAGGTGCTGCACCCGGGCGGCGGCGGCCACGTCATGGCCCGCGCCGAGAAGGCCGCATCGGCGATCGTGACGGGCTCGCGGGCGGGCGGCGGCATCGTCGACATCCCGCACGGCTTCTTCGTCGAGCGCCACACCGAGCGCACCGCCGCGGCGATCGACGGAGCGACCGGATGAGCGCCGTTCCCGCACCGGCCTACCGCGTCCAGGGCCCGTCGGCCGTCGGCGGCGACCCACGCCGGTTCTGGAACCTCGCGCGCACGCTGGCCGCCACCGACTGGAAGGTGCGCTTCTACGGCTCGGCGCTGGGCTACGTGTGGTCGCTGCTGCGCCCGCTCATGCTCTTCGGGATCGTCTACTTCGTCTTCAGCACGGTCGTCAAGGCCGGGGCCGGCGTCCGCTACTACGGCGTGATCCTCCTGCTGGCGATGATCCTCTACTTCTACTTCGTCGAGGTCACGTCCGGGGCGGTGACGTCGATGGTCGATCGCGAGTCATTGCTGCGCAAGGTCGGCTTCCCGCGCGCGGTGGTGCCGCTCGCGGTCGCGCTCGTCGCGACGATGAGCCTCGCGCTGAACCTCGTCGTGCTCGCCGTCTTCATCGTCCTGTCGGGCGTGCCGCCCCGCTGGACGTGGCTGGCGCTGCCGATCCCCTTCCTGCTGCTCGCGGTGTTCGCGACCGGCGTCGGGATGCTGCTCAGCGCCCTCTACGTCCGCTACCGCGACGTCCGCCCGATCTGGGAGGTCGTCACGCAGGCGCTCTTCTACGCCACCCCGGTGCTCTATCCGATCGAGCGGGTGATCGACCACTCGCAGACGCTCGCGACGATCGCGCTGTGCAACCCGGTCGCCGCGATCATCCAGGAGTCGCGCCATCTGCTGACCGGCGCGCCGTCGGTCACCGCGGCGCTCGGCTCGACCGCGCTGCTCGCGGTACCGATCGCCATCCTCGCCGGCGTGACCTGGCTGGGCCTGCACGTCTTCGACCGCATGGCGCCGCGCGCCGCCGAGGAGCTGTAGCGCCGCCTATGCGGGAGGGCAGTCCGGCTGCGCCCGCCGCAGGTCGGCCGGCACGCGCCCGCGGTAGACGTAGATCCCCGTCCCGTCGTCGGCCAGCGGCGAGACGATGCACGGAGGACGGCCCACGTCCTTGATGATCGCCCGCGTGACCCACGCGTCGCCCTTCTTGACGGCGGCAGGATCGAAAGAGAGCAGCACGAGCCTGGCCTTGAAGGCGAACAGGGTCAGCGCGCTGATGTTGTAGCCGCCGCTTGACATGTTTGCCGCGTCGAAGACGACGTTCGGGCCCGCTCTGCGCACGCCCTTGAGGAGGTCCAGAAACGGCGCGGCACGCCGGTCGGGGCCGCCCTCGAAGAACCCCGCCTGGTTGAGGAGCACCGCCTTGTACTCGCCGTTGGGGCTGTTGATCGACCAGGGCGTCGTGATGACGTGCACGCCGCCGACGCCGAAGTTGTGGTTGACCGTGTTGACGACGAAGATGGCAACCAGCAGCGCGGTCGCGCCCACCCTCACCCGGCGCGGCATGTGGACGATCCACCCGGTCGCGACGACGGCGATGTACACGAGGCAGGGCAGCGAATAGCGCGGGTCCTTGAGCACCAGGAGACTGATCAGGAAGTAGCCGACGAACCCGCCGGCGATCAGCTCGGGCAGCAGCGAGTCCTTCCACGCGCTGCGGCGCCGCAGCTGCCACAGCGACCAGCCGGCGCCGATCACGAAGAAGAGCGTGAGCGGCAGGTAGAGCTGGTTGTTGAGCAGGTCCCAGCCGTACCACGTGAAGTTGTGCTGGCTCCAGCGCGCCGGGAACGGGATGTTGTCGTACCAGATCGCCGCGCCGCTGGCGATGGCGCCGTAGGTCTGGCCGTGCAGGTCGCCGTAGTGGCCGATGTACCACGGGCCGGCGAGCAGCGACCCGATGACCCCGAACGCCAGAAACCCCTTCCAGTTGCGCCATCCGCCGCGCAGCAGCATCATCGCGACGATCCCGAGCACGAACATGACAAACGTGCCCTTGGTGTACATGCCCAGGCCCGCCATGGCGCCTGCGCCCGCAGCGACCCCCACCCGGTCGAAGCGATCGCTGGCCAGCAGCAGCCAGACCGTCATGGCGACCATCGCCGCCTCGGGCGCGTCCACGAGGAAGACGTGGAACATGCTCATGAGCATCGGCACGGCGAAGGCGAAGACCGCGGCCAGCAGGCCGGCCGCGGGGCCGAAGGTGACCCGCGCCGCGCCGTAGCAGCCGCATGCGAGCAGCGGGACGAAGACGAGGTTCTCGGCGAGGACGCTCCCGAAGATCGTCGGGCGGCCGATGAGCAGGCTCGAGATCGCTCCGACGATGTGCACGAGCGGCGGGTAGAACTCGAACGACGTGAGCGGCATGAAGACGCGGCCGGTCACGAACTCCTGGTAGTAGCGGACGGCGATCAGCAGGTGCTTGCCGTTGTCGAGGTTGACCATCCGCAGGTCGGTCGCCAGCCACCACGCGCTGATCGCCAGGAAGACGAGGACGACGAGGACGACGCCTGCTCGCGCCGTCAGCAGCGCGCCGCGAAGGCGCACGAGGCGTCCCGCCGGCGCAGGGGAAGCCGCGGGGCGCGTAAGGGACGGGACCGAGACTCTCACGAGCGCGCCATCTTGCCAGCACTGCCGCCCATCAGCGCGCCACGAGCTCCAGCCAGTCGGCCCGCGCCCCGATCAGCGAGCGCCAGTCGCCGGGGCCTATCCGGACGACCCGGCGGGGCTCGTCCTGCACGGGCTCGAACACGATCGGGCCGATGTGGCGCAGGCTCGACCGGTAGCCGCCGTTGCCCGGCAACAGGTCGCCACCGCCCTGCAGGACCTGCACACCGCGCAGTCCGCGGCGCAGTCGCACCGTGGCGATCGAGGCGTACGCACCGGGGTTGTTGAGCACGCGCGGCGTGTGCCCGACCGGGCGGCCGTCGATCTCCAGCGTGAGGCGCCGGGAGAACGAGCCTTCGACCCAGACGTGGTAGCGCCCGCTGCGCGGGATCGAGACCGGCGCGTCGATGTGACCGGGCCCGTCGGTGACGAGCGCCTCCGGATAGTCGCCGAAGCCGGTCCAGCGCGGCGGGCGAGGGTGGTGGCTGATGAGGAACGTCGCCAGCGCGCTGCGCGGGACGTAGGCGATCGCCGCGCCGCGCCGGCGCGCCTGTGCAGCCAGCGCGCGCGCCGTGCGCTCGGTGACCGTGCCCGCCGGATCGCGGACGGTGCGGCCCAGCGGCGCGTGCGCCTCGACCCGCGGCGTCGCCGTCCGGCGCCACAGCTCGTAGTAGGTCCCGATCGAGATCCGGCGGAAGTTCGCGGGCGGCCTGCTCGACGTCGGCGACCGGCGCAGGATGATGTAGGGGAAGCGCTCGACGTAGGCCAGCTGGAGGTCGTCCATGTCGACGGGCGTCTTCACGCTCGGGCGCCGGCGCGGATCGCGCTCGGCGTTCGGGTGGTAGGGCCTGCGGCGGTACAGATGGTCGGACTCGGGGTCGTTGAACGCCGGCACCGCCGACAGGAAGTACTTCGCGAACTCGTCGTACTCGTTGAGCAGGACGGGTCCGCGCCCCGCCAGACGGTGCTCGAGCGACAGCATCTCCTCGTAGCGGTCATGGGGTGCCAGCGAGACGTCGTGGTAGGCGAGCGCGGCGGAACCGCCCACGGCGGCGAGCAGGGCCGCGGTCGCGACGAGGCTCAGCGGGCGCCACCAGCCGGTCCACAGACAGGTGGCGCCGAGCAGCGCGAGCAGCAGGATGGCCGGCGAGACGATCATGAGCACCTTGGCGTCCGCGTAGGACGCGCCGCGGTGCAGCAGGTAGACGGACGGCACCGCAAGGCCGGCGAGCAGCAGCGGGCCCCATGCGCGCCGGCGGATGGCCCACGCCAGCCCCAGGAGGGCGAGCGCACCCACGGTCCACAGCGCGATGTCCTGCAGCGTGGCGAGCGTCCGCTGGTTGGTCGCATACCGATAGTCGCCGTTGAGCCAGACGCCGAGTGCCTGCTGGAGCTCGAGCGGCGCGGCGAGGTTGCCAAGATCGGTGGCGGGCCCCGCGAGGCCGCCCGCGTCCAGCGTGGCGCCGTTGACGGCTATCTGCGCACCGAGCGAGCTCAGGACCGGCAGCGAGAGGACCGCAGCGAGCGCAGCGGCGAGCAGCAGCGAGCCGAGCTCGCGAAGGCTGCGCTCGCGCGCGATCCGCAGGCCCCAGATCGCCAGCACCGCGACGGCCGGGACGACGAGGAACGCGAGCCCGGCCGGGCCCAGCGTGCTCAGCGCCGCGGCGGCGGTGATCGCGAGCGCCACGAGCGAGCGCGCCGGCCGGCGCTCCCGGATCGCCGCCGCCGCGAGCGCCACGGCACAGCCAAGCACCGCGACGGTGGCCATCTCCTTGATCGATCCCTGCAGCGCGAAGCCCACGACGAGTGCGGGCTGCGCGGCGCCGAACGCCACGACCGCCGTCTGCCAGCGGCGGCGCAGCAACGGCCCGACGAGGGCGCCCAGCGCCAGGCACAGCGCCAGCGCCATGAAGCTCAGCACGGGCTGGTACAGCCAGGCGAGGTCGACGACTCCCAGCGGGGCGGTGACCCCGAGCAGCGCCTGGGCGCCGACGGGGTAGTGGCCGAGGATGTACGGCGCGACGCCCTCGTACGTGGAGCCCTGGTGCAGCGACTGCCAGTCCGGCCCGCGATCGGCGTACAGCTGCGCCAGCGCGAGCTGGTGGCCGGTGTCGGGCAGCGCCAGGTACCCGGCGATGCTCGGTGCCCCCGAGACCAGGATCGGGGCCGCAAAGACGAGGTAGACGCCGATCGCCGCGAGCGACATCCACGGATCTGGCCGCAGCGCGCGCAGCCGCGCGAAGCCCGCGATCAGCCCGGCGGCGGCGAGCAGGCCGACGGCCGCCAGCGCGTAGGGCGCGGTCGCCCGCTGCGCGGTGAGCAGCCGGGCGAGCACGAGCAGCGCGCAGAGCCCGGTCGGCAGCAGCAGCGCCCCGGGCAGCCGCCAGCCCGCGGCGCGCTCGACGAGCAATCCGAGTCCGAGGCACAGAAGGGCGAGGGCTGCCGGATAGAGCAGCCAGGCAGCAAGGAGGTCCACGGACCCGCCGGTGCTAGTGGGCGGACGGGTCCACTAGTCGCGCCGGCGCAGACCGAGGATCGACAGGAGGAACGAGGAGAAGAAGATCTGCAGCCCGATGATGATGAGCGCGGCCGACGTCGCGGCCAGCCGCTCCTCCGACAGCGCGCCGAGGCCGCGCTCGATCCAGATGCCGACGATCGTCGCCCCGGAGATGACTCCCGCGAACAGGATGGCGCCCCCCAGCAGGAGGCCGTGCTCGAGGCGGAAGCGCGCGCGCATCCGGTCGAACCAGGGGTCCTTCTCGTTCATGAAGTACGTGCCGTAGGCGTGCGCGCAGAGCCCGAGCGCGACGATCTGCGTGCCGACGATGCACAGCAGCTCACCGCCGATCACCGTATGCAGGCTCCACTCGCGCCCGAAGATCGGGATCTGGCTGAGGGAGATGACCGTGATCAGCAGACCGAGTGCCAGCAGCGCCGCGCCGGGGACGATGAACAGATACGTCGGGCTGTGGACCAGGAGGAAGCGCAGATGGCGCCAGCCGTCGCGAAAGCGCGAGAGCTTGGACTCGCCCCCGCGGGGGGCGTACGCGATCGGGAACTCGCGGATGACGAGCTTCTCCTTCGAGGCCCGGATCACCATCTCCGACGCGAACTCCATGCCCGTCGTGCGCAGGTCGAGCGCCGGCAGCACGTCGCGCCGGAAGCCGCGCATCCCGCAATGCGCGTCGCGGATGCCGGTGCGGAAGAAGAGGTTCAGCGTGCCGCTCAGCAGCGGGTTGCCGATGTAGCGGTGCATCCAGTGCATCGCCCCGGGCTCGATGTTGTCCATGCGGTCGCCCATGACGAGCTGGGCGCCGTCGCGCAGCTCGGACACGAAGCGCGGGATCTCCCCGAAGGGGTACGTCATGTCGGCGTCGAGCATCACGATGAACTCGCCGCGGGCCGCCGCGAAGCCCGCGAGGTACGCGGAGCCGTAGCCGCGGCGCGGCTCGTGGACGACCCGCGCGCCAGCCGCCGCGGCGAGCTCGCCGCTGCCGTCCTCGGAGCCGTTGTCGGACACGATGACCTCTCCGGCGAGCCCGGCCTCCTCGAGCGCCTGCAGGGAGCGGGTGACGCACTCCTCGATGTTCTCGGCCTCGTTGAGGCACGGGATGACGACCGAGACCTCGACGACGGCCGGCGCCGGGGACGCGTCGAGCGCTGCGGGTGTGCGGTGGATTGAAGCCATGTGAGCTGAAGTTCCTCGCGGTGCGCCGGTGACGCCTACGACGGTTAAGCGCGTGAGGACGGCGAAGGTTGCGCTCGCGAAGAGCCTAGTGGTTTGCCCGGGCGCGTCCGGCGGCGCTCCGGGGCGGAGGTAGCGTGTGGCGCAGTGCGCATCTGCATCGCCTACGACTGCCTCTTCCCCTGGACGATCGGGGGCGCCGAGCGCTGGTATCGCAATCTCGCCGAGCGACTCTCCCAGGAGGGCCACGAGGTGACGTACATCACGAGGCGCCAGTGGCCGGCCGGCGCGCCGCCGCAGCTGCCCGGGGTCCGCGTCGTGGTCGTCTCGCGGGCCGAGCCGCTGTACGGGCCCGATGGCAACCGCACGATCGGCGAGCCGCTGCGCTACGGCTGGGGAACGCTGGGGCACCTGCTGCGTCACGGCCGCGACTACGACATCGTCCACATGGCGTCGTTTCCCTACTTCTCCGTGCTGGCGGCGGCGACAGCGCGGCCGCTTGGCCGTTACGCACTGGTCGTGGACTGGCACGAGCTGTGGAGCGCGAGCTACTGGGACGAGTACCTCGGCGGGGTGAAGGGGCGGCTGGGACACGCCGTGCAGCATGCGTGCGCGCGCGTGCGCCACCGGGCGTTCTGCTTCTCGCGCCTGCACCGCGACCGCCTCCTGGCCGAGGGATTCCGGGGCGAGGTGACGGTGCTCCCGGGCGAGTACGCCGGAACCCTGCAGGCGCCGGAGCCCAACGAGGCGCGGCTGGTCGCGGTCTTCGCCGGGCGCCACATCGCCGAGAAGCGCGCCGACGCGCTCGTCCCCGCGGTGATGCGGGCGCGGGCGGCGATCCCCGGGCTGCGCGCGGTCATCTTCGGCGACGGGCCCAGGCGACAGGACGTCCTGGAGGCGATCGACGCCTGCTCGGCCCACGGCATCGTCGAGGCGCCGGGCTTCGTCGACGCGGCCGAGGTCGACGCGGCCCTGCGCGACGCGCTCTGCATGGTGCTGCCGTCCAGTCGCGAGGGCTACGGGATGGTCGTCGTCGAGGCCGCGGCCCGCGGCACGCCGAGCGTCGTGGTCGCCGGGGAGGACAACGCCGCCGTCGAGCTCGTCGACGAGGGGCGCAACGGGACCGTCGCCGCCTCCGCGGCGCCGCAGGAGCTCGCCGCGGCGATCGAGCGGGTGCATCGCGCGGGGCCGCAGATGCGCGCCGCCACGTGCGCATGGTTCGAGCGCAACGCGACCCGGCTGTCGCTCGAGCAGTCGCTGCAGCAGGTGGTCGCCTCGTACTATCGTGACCGCGGATGAGCTACCTGGAGCGGCTGTTTCGTGCCACCGAGGACGAGAACAGGCGGGCCATCCTCGCCGCGGTGCCACCGATCCCCGGCGGTCGCATGCTCGACCTCGGCTGCGCGAGCGGGCACTTCACGATCGAGGTCGCCGGCCGCGCCCGAGCCGCCGAGATCCACGGCGTCGAGTTCGTCGAGCAATGGGCGGCCGACGCCCGCGGGCGCGGCATCGAGGTCGTCGCGACCGACCTCGGCGAGCGCCTGCCCTATGACGACGCGATCTTCGATCTCGTGCACTCCAACCAGGTCATCGAGCACCTACCTCGCACGGACACGTTCCTGCGCGAGATCCGCCGCGTGCTGGCGCCGGGCGGGCACGCGATCATCTCGACGAACAACCTGGCCAGCTGGCACAACGTGCTGTCGCTGGGACTCGGCTGGCAGCCGACGCCGTGCCACGTCAGCGACTACGTCGTCGTGGGCAACCCGGGCAACACCTACGACGGGTGGGAGCAGCCGATGTTCGGCCAGCAGCATCTGCGCGTCTTCACGGGCCGCGCGCTCGCCGAGCTGGCGGCCTACCACGGCCTCGCGCTCGACCTCGACCGCACCGCGGGCTACTACCCGATGCCGGCGCGCGCCGCCCGGGCCATGACGCGCATCGACCGCCGGCACGGCGCCTTCCTGGTCCAGCGCTACGTCCCGGCGCCGGCAGCGCAGCGCGCCGGTCCCGCGGCGGCGTCGGCGACAGCCGGGATCAGCGCGTGAAGGTCATCGCCCGGTCGTAGCTCGCGGCGGTCGCGCGCGCGGACGCAGACCACGTGAAGCGACCGGCCTGCTCGATGCCCGCCCTGCGCAGGCGCGCGGCCTCGGCCGGATCTCCGAGCACGCGCTCGATCGCCGCGGTGATCGCGCGCGGGTCCTCGGGATCGAACAGCAGCGCGGCCGTGCCCGCGACCTCGGGCAGCGAGCTGCGGTCCGAGCACGCGACCGGCACGCCGCGCCGCATCGCCTCGATGACGGGCAGCCCGAAGCCCTCGTGCAGCGAGGGGAAGACGAACACGTCCGCCAGCGCGTAGAGCCCCTCGAGCTCGGGGCCCGACACCCAATCGAGCAGCCGCACGTCGTCGAGGATCCCGAGGGCGCGGCCGCGCTCGCGCAGCTGCGCCTCGTAGGGCGTCGGGTACCCGGGCACGACGACGACCGGGCGGCGGTCGGGCGCGATCGCCGCGACCGCCTCGAAGAGCGCCACGAGGTTCTTGTGCGGGCGCTTGGCGGAGACCGACAGGACGACGCGCCGGTCGCCGAGGCGATGACGGGCGCGCAGCGCGGCCTCCGGCTCGGGCGCGCCGACCGGCGTCACGCCGACGCCGTGGTGCACGACGTCGATGTGATCGGCCGGGACATGGAGGTGGCGGCGCACGTCGGCGGCCGTCGAATAGGAGATCGCGATGACGCGGTGCGAGCGGCGAGCGGCGAGCGGGACCAGCACGCGCATCCCGAGGCCGCGCAGGCCGAAATGGGCGTCGGCCACGAGCCCGTAGTGCAGGTCGTGGATGGTGACCACGCGCCGGAAGCGACCGCGTGCCGGCGCCGTGCTCGCAAGGCTGTGCAGGACGTCGATGCCGGCTCGGCGCGCGAGCCCCGGCAGCAGGAGCTGCTCGCCGCGGACCCACTCGACGCGCCGGCGGGCGAGGACCGGCACCTCGACGACCTCGGCGAACTCGTCCCACTCGCCGCCCGCGGCCCGCGCCTCGCGGCTGACGAACGCCGTCAGCCGCAGGTCCGGGCGCGCGGCGGGAAGCGCGCGCAGCAGCTCGCGCGCATAGACCTCCATGCCGCCCTGCTCGCCCGGCACGAGGAAGACGAGGTTCAGTCCGACGTGCATCGCTGCAGTGTGCGCTACGGCCGCGCGCGCCGTCCGTGCCCCACCCGGTGACGGCACTAGCCTTTGGCCCGATGCCGGGTCTCCGACAGCTGCGCCGCCTGCCATGGCACGCGCGGCGTCTGTTCTATCTCGCCGGTGGCCCATGGCTGCGCCGCGGCGTCTACGAGCGCTTCGGATCCAAGCGCTACTCGCGGCCGGCGCTCTTCGACCTCGACGCCGTCCTGGAGCGCCACCTGCCCGAGCCCGGCGGCGTCTTCGTGGAGGCCGGGGCCCACGACGGCTTCACGCAGTCCAACACCTACTACATGGAACGTCATCGCGGCTGGTCGGGGGTGCTCGTGGAGGCCATCCCCAGGCTGGCGAGGACGGCGTCGCGGCGTCGCCCGCGATCGCAGGTGGTCAACTGCGCGCTCGTCGACGATCAGCACGCCGGGCCGACGATCACGATGCGCTTCGACGACCTCATGTCGACCGTCGCGGGCGGTGCGAGCGAGCGCCGCGAGGCGGCAGACGGGCGCTCCTACACCGGCCAGCGCGCCTACGCGGTCGACGTCCCGGCGCGCACGCTGAGCGCCCTGCTCGACGAGACGGGGGCCGGCGAGGTCGACCTCATGTGCCTCGACCTCGAAGGGCTCGAGCTCGCGGTGCTGCGCGGCCTGGATCTCGATCGCCATGCCCCGCGCTTCCTGCTCGTGGAGATGCTCGACCACGACCGCCAGCGGCCCGCGTTCGATGAGCTGCTCGTTCCCCGCTACGAGGCTGTCGAGCGCCCGTCGCCGTACGACGTGCTCTATCGCAGGCGCGCATGACGCCGCGAGTGCTGTTCGTCACCCCCGGGTTCGAGGACTACCTCGGCGACGGGATCCTGCACGGGCTGCGCAGCCTGCTCGGCGCGGACGTCGTCGATTTCCCCAGGCAGGACGTGCTCTACGAGGACGGGGCGGGCCTCGTCCGCGGCGGCGGGTTCACGCTCTACCGCCTGCTGGCGGATGAGCCGATCGATCGCCACCGGGCACTCTTCCGCGCCGAGGCCGGCGGGTTCGACCTCGTCGTGTTCGGCGACATCTGGCGCACGTTCGGGCTCTTCACCGAGTGGGGCCCGCGGCTGCACGGCCGCGTGCCGATCGCCGTCCTCGACGGCGCCGACCGCGTCGAGCCCTATCCCTACGCCGGCCTGTGGTGGCGGCGACCGAGCTGGTGGGGCCTGCCGCGGGCACACACGCGCGCGACGTACTTCAAGCGCGAGATCACGCCGTGGACGGGCTGGTTTCGGTCCTATCTGCTGCTGCCGCCCCCGCTCGCGGCGCGGACGGTGCGGTGGCTGCGGCCGACGGCGTTCTCGATCCCCGCGGAGAAGATCGTGGACGCGCCCCCCGCCAAGGACCGGGATTTCGCGACGCATGTCGTGGACGCCGAGCTGGCCCCGCTCGTCGGGGGCAGGACGTCGCACCCGTTCGCCGACGAGGACGCCTACCGCGCCGACCTGCAGCGCGCGCGCTTCGGCGTCACGACCAAGCGCGACGGATGGGACTGCCTGCGCCACTACGAGATCGCCGCCAACGGCGCCGTCCCGTGCTTTCGCGACCTCGGCCGCAAACCCGCGACGTGCGCCCCGCATGGACTGCGCGACGGCGTCAACTGCCTCGCCTACACCGACCCTCGCGCGCTGCTCGCACGAGTCGCCCGCATGCCCGACGAGGAGTACGGCCTCCTGCAGGAGGGCGCCCTGCGCTGGGCGCGTGCGAACACGACGGTGCGCCGGGCGGAGGAGCTGCTGAGCGCGTTCGGCCTGGCGCCGGGGCCGCGATGAGCACCGCGGACGTCCTCGACTCGTCCGCGGCCGGCGGAAAGGTCATCCGCGGCAGCGCGCTGCGCTCGGGCGCGTATGCCGGCGGCATCCTCATCGGGCTGCTCACGACGCCGCTCATGGTCCGGCACCTCGGGGTCGTGGACTTCGGCCGCTTCGTGACGGTCAGCTCGCTCATCTTCATCGTCAACGGGCTGACGGAGGCCGGCCTCTTCGCGATCAGCGTGCGCGAATACGCCCAGCGCGACGGCGCCGGCCGCGAGCAGCTGCTGCGCGACATGTTCGGGCTGCGCGCGGTGCTGACGACGCTCGGCGGGGCGCTGGCGATCGCGTTCGCGCTGCTGGCCGGCTATCCGCGCACGCTCGTCTACGGCACGATGATCGCGTCGGGCGGGCTCGTCGCGGTCGGGCTCTTCGGCAACTACACCCTCCCGCTGAGCGCCGAGCTGCGGCTCGGATGGCTGGCGGGACTGGAGCTGTTGCGCGGAGCCTTCGTGTCGCTCGGAGTCGTGGCGCTCGTGGTGCTCGGCGCGGGCCTGGACCCCTTCCTGGCGGTCAACGGCGCCGCCGCGCTCGTGGCGATCCCGATCGCCTCGAGGTTCTGCGGTCCCGCCGTGCGCATGCGCTTCTCGTTTCATCGCGAGCGCTGGTGGGCCCTGCTGCGTGCGGCGATCCCCTACGCGGCCGCGGCGGCCGTGGCGGTGCTGTACTTCCGCATCGGGGCCGTGCTCATGACCGTCGTCTCGACCGACGAGCAGAACGGCTACTACGGCCTCGCGTTTCGCATCATCGAGATCGTCAGCTCGATTCCCCTGCTGCTCGTCTCCTCGGCGCTGCCGATCCTCAGCCGCGCCGCCCGCGACGACGCGCAGCGGCTGCGCTACGCGCTCGGGCGGCTGTTCGAGGTGGCGATCATCGCCGGCGTGGCGGTCGCGAGCGCGACCGCCCTGGGCGCGCCGTTCGCCGTCAACCTCATCGGCGGTGCCGCCGCGAAGCCGTCCGCGGACGTGCTCGCGCTGCTCGGCATCGCGATGATCGGCTCGTTTCTCGTCGCGACGTGGAGCTATGCGCTGCTGACGCTGCGCCGCCATCTGCAGCTGCTGCTCGCCAACCTGTCGGCGCTCGTCGTCAGCGTGGTGCTCACCGTCACGCTTGCTCCGCCGCACGGCGCCGTCGGCGCGGCGCTCGCCGTCATCGGCGGCGAGCTCTGGCTTGCGACCGTCTACCTCGTCGTGCTCGTCCGGGCCGATCCGGCGCTGCGCCCGCCCGTGAAGGTGCTCGGCCCGGTCGCCGTCGCGAGCGCGGTCGCGGTCGGCCCGGTTCTGGCGCTCGGCCTGCCCTCGCTGGCGGCGGGACTCGTCGGGACGGCGCTCTACCTCCTGGCGCTGTGGGTCATGCGCGCGATCCCGCAGGAGATCTTCGAGCAGCTGCGCCGCAACCCCGTCCAGGTCGAGGAGCGGCGGTGAGCGAGCCCTGCGACGTCTCGATCTGCGTTCCGGTCTACCGCGCGCACGAGCCGCCGAACCTGGCCACGCTCGCCGCCGGCCTGCCGGCCGCGCTCGGCGGGCTGCGCGGCGAGCTCGTGGTCGCGCTCAACGGCATCGGCGCGGCCGCCGCCGGGGTGCCGGCGGGAGCGCGCACCGTCGACCTCGGGGTCAATCGCGGCGTGTCGCCCGGCTGGAACGCGGCGGCAGCGGCGGCCGCCAGCGACGTGCTCGTCTTGTGCAACGACGACGTGCTGCTCGGCGCGGGATCGCTCGAGCTGCTGCACCGGACGCTGCAGGAGCGCCCGGAGGCCGGCGTCGTCGGCCCGGTCGGAACGCGCTGGGACCTCGAGCGCGCAACGCACGCCAGATGGCTGGATCTCGCCGGCCGCGAGGCAGGCGACGTCGAGGCCTGCGAGGTGATCTCCGGCTTTCTCTTCGCCACCAGGCGCGCGACGTGGGAGGCCGCGGGCCGCTTCGACGAGGCCTACGCGCCCGCGTCCTGGGAGGAGGTCGACTTCTGCACGGCTGTCCGGACACGGCTGGGGCTGCGCTGCTATGCGGTCGCCGGAGTCGAGCACGAGCACGAGTTCGGCATCTCCCGCAGATCGCCCCCGTGGCGCCGCGTGCACTTCGACGGTCGCTCGGAGACGCTGCGCTCGATCCACCGCCGCAACCGCCGCCACTTCCGCGCGAAGTGGAACGGCGTCGCCACCCCCCGCAAGGCGCTCGTGTCGATCGGCAGCGGCCCGCAGCGCAAGCTGCTGGCGGTCTCGCGGCAGACGTTTGCGCCCTACGCCGAACGGCACGGCTACGCGCTCGAGCTGCGCACCGACGCGATCGACACCACCCGCCCGCCGGCCTGGTCGAAGATCCGGCTGCTGCGCGAGCTCGCGCCCGACTACGACGTGCTCGTGTGGCTGGACTGCGATCTCATGATCGTCGACGGTCGCGCCGACATCGCCGCGGAGCTCGGCGACGAGCATCTGCTCTGCCTCGTCGAGCACGACCTCGGCGACCGGCGCATGCCCAACTCGGGAGTCATGGTGCTGCGCGGCGGCGAGCGCGCCGTGCGGTTTCTCGACGACGTCTGGGCCCAGCAGCGCCATGTCGACCACCAGTGGTGGGAGAACGCGGCGATCTGCGAGCTGCTCGGCTACGACCTCGACCCGCCGCGTCCCGTCCGCGACACGCCGCTGCGGCGTGAGACCAAGCTCATCTCCCCGCGCTGGAACGCGATCCGCAACGCGCCCGTTCGGCGCGCGCGGATCCGCCACTACCCGGGCTACTCGATCAAGACGCGGATGGCGTTCATGCTCCGCGACCTCGCCGAGGCGCGGCTGAGAAGAGCCGTCGGCCGGTGACCGCACCGCTGCGGATCGGGATCGACGCCCGCGCGGCCGCCGAGGTCCCGGGCGGCCGCGGGCGGGTCGTGCGCGAGCTCATCGCGGTGCTCGGCCGCATCGACCACCCGCACGAGATCGTGCTCTACGCCCGCGAGCGGTGGGACGGCGCGCCCGACGACGAGCGCATGCGCTGGAGCCTGCGCGCGCAGCCCGACCCGGTGTGGCACCTGCGCGTCGCCGGGGCCGCGTCGCGCAGCTGCGACGTCTACTACTCGACGAACAGCTACCTCACGGCGTGGTTCACGCTGATCCCGACCGTCGTGCTCGTCTGCGACATGATCACCTACCGCCCCGAGCTGCTGCCCCAGGGCCGTTCGCGCGCCATCGAGCGCGCGACGCTGCCGCTCGCGATCCGCCGTGCCGCGAGCTTCGTCGCCATCTCGCAGGCGACGGCCGACGATCTGGCCGAGCGCTTCCCGGCCGCGCGGTCGCGCACCAGCGTCGTCGCGCTCGCCGCCGACGCGCGCTACGCGGCCGCCGGGGCCGGCCCGCCCCCCTCGGCGGACCGGCTGCGCCGCGCGGGCGTCGAGGGTCCATACGTGCTCGGCGTCGGAACGCTCGAGCCGCGCAAGAACCTCCCGCGGCTCATCGAGGCCTTCGCGACGCTCCCCGGCGACGTGCGCGCCGGCCGCACCCTCGTGCTCGTCGGCGCCGTCGGCTGGGACACCGACGAGACGCTCTCGTCGATCGCCCGCCACGCGGACGTCGTGCGCGCCGTCGGTAGCGTCGCCGAGGCCGACCTGCCGGCGCTCTACCGCGGCGCCGACCTCGTGGCCTGCCCGTCGCTGTACGAGGGCTTCGGCCTGCCGGTGCTCGAGGCGATGGCGGCCGGGACCCCGGTGCTGACCTCCGACCGCTCGAGCCTCCCGGAGGTCGCCGGCGACGCCGCGATCCTCGTCGACCCGACCGATGTCGCGTCGATCCGCGCCGGACTCGCGCGGGCGCTGGGCGACGAAGGGCTGCGAGCAGCGCTGTCGGCGCGCGGGCGAGAGCGCGCGCGCGACTTCTCGTGGGAGCGCTGCGCGCGCGAGACGCTCGCCGTCCTCGAGCAGGCGGCCCGGCGGTGAGCACGCAGCTGCGCCTGAGCCTGCGGGCGCTGCGCTTCCGCGCGGCCGGGCACACGCGCCGCCCGCTCGCGCCCGCCTTCCGCGAGCCGCTGCGGGGCGCCCGCGGACTGGAGCTCGGCGGACCGAGCGCGGTCTTCGCGGCGGGCGGCCTGCTCGCGGTCTATCCGCTGCTCGAACGCCTGGACGGCGTGCAGTTCTCGTCGGAGACGGTCTGGCACGGGACCATGGAGGCCGGCCCCTACACGCTTCCCGACGGCACGACGAAGGGGACGATGTGGATCCTCGACGCCGGCGACCTGCACGCGATCCCGGCTGGCGCCTACGACGCCGTGCTGAGCTCACACGTCGTCGAGCATCTCGCCAATCCGCTGGCCGCGCTC
>JAXDFS010000266.1:0-4445 GCA_034665465.1 Solirubrobacteraceae bacterium | reverse complement strand
GTCTTCATCATGAACAACGGCTACCTCGGCATGGTCCGCCAGTGGCAGGAGCTCTTCTGGGACAAGCGCTACTCGCACGTCGACATGGGCTCCTACCCGGACTTCGTCAAGCTCGCCGAGGCCTACGGGGCGACCGGGATGCGCTTCACCGACAAGGCGACGCTCGTCGACGACATGAAGCAAGCGCTCGCGACCCCCGGCCCGGTCGTGTGCGACGTGCGCGTCACGCGCGAGGAGAACACGTATCCGATGATCGCGCCGGGCCAGGCCGCCCGCGAGATGGTGGGATGAGCGCGGCCATGGGTGAGCCCGGAACCAAGGAGCTGCTGAGCCTCGAGGACCTCGAGGCCGCCGGGAACCTGCACAGCGGCCGCAAGCACATCCTGTCGATTCTCGTCGAGAACAAGGCCGGTGTCCTGACGCGGATCGCGGGGCTGTTCGCACGGCGGGCGTTCAACATCGACACGCTGACGGTCGGGCCGACCGAGGACGAGCAGTACTCGCGCATCACGCTGACGTTCGACGGCGCGATGCACTCCGTCGACCAGGTCACCAAGCAGCTGCACAAGCTCATCAACGTCTTGAAGTTCCGCGACCTCGAGCCGGCCGACACGGTCGCCCGCGAGCTCGCGCTCTTCAAGGTCGCCGTGGAGGGCCCGCAGCGCGCGGAGGTCATGCAGATCTCGGAGATCTTTCGCGGCAAGGTCGTCGACGTGACGCGGCGGTCGGTCATCGTGGAGATCACCGGCACGACCGACAAGATCGAGGCCTTCGAGCGCATGGTGCGGCCCTTCGGCCTCATCGAGATGATGCGCACGGGCGAGATCGCCATCAGTCGCGGTCGCGGCGAGACGTGATCGGGGGCGGCGCCCCGGTCCCTCCGCCCGGCGAGGCCGGACGGGGATCCGTGGCGCCGCATGCGGCCGGCGGGGCGACCCGCGCCGGCGGCGTCCGTGAGCTGACCGACCGCGAGCGCGCGCGGCTGCACAAGCGCCTGGAGCAGGCGGTGCGCCGCGCGCGCCGGCGCGGCGGCCCGGGCGTTCTGGCGGCCCTGACGGTGAGCGTCGACCGCGACGTCGACCCGGCGGGGGTGGCGTTCGCGTCGCGCCGTCCGGGCGAGCCGTGGTTCTGCATGGAGCAGCCCGAGCGCGACCGCTCCGCGATCGCGGCGCTCGGCTGCGTGGTCGCGCTCGAGGAGCGCGGGCCGCGGCGCTTCGAGGAGGTCGCCGCGCGCTGGCGGGCGCTGGCCGCCGAGGCGCTCTGCGACTCCGCCGACGGCCGCGGCGCGGGCCTGATCGCCAGCGGCGGCTTCGCGTTCGCCCCCGAGGGCGGCGCGAGCCCGCACTGGGCCGGCTTCGCGGCGGCGTCGATGCACGTGCCCGAGGTCGCGCTCGCGCGCTGCGGCGACGAGGTCGCGCTCACGGTGGCGGCGCTCGCCCAGGCCGACGACACGGCCGACGGGCTGCTCGCGCGGGTGCAGCGGCGCCTGGCCGAGCTGCGTCGCGTCGGGCTGCCGCTGCTGGACCCAGACCCGGTCGGGCGCTACACGGTCGCGGCGAGCACGCCGCCGGAGCACTACGAGGCTGCGGTCGCGCGCGCGGTCGAGCGCATCCGCGCCGGCGCGCTCGAGAAGATCGTGCTCGCGCGCGAGGTCCAGGTCCACGCCCCGGCCGCACACGACGCCGCGGCGGTCTTCGGCGTGCTGCGCGAGGGTTTTCCCTCCTGCTTCTGCTTCTGCGCGGGCCGCGGCGAGGACGCCTTCGTCGCCGCCAGCCCCGAGCTGCTGATCCGCCGCGAGGGGATGCGCGCGAGCACGCTCGCGCTGGCGGGCTCGACGCGCCGCAGCGCCGACCCGTCCGTCGACGACCACCTCGGCGAGCAGCTGCTGCGCTCCGACAAGGACCGCGCCGAGCAGGCGATCGTGGCGCGGCGCATCGAGCGCGCGCTGCGCCCGCACAGCGTCTGGGTCGCGGCGGCGCCCGAGCCGGTGATCGTCCGGATGGCGAACATCCAGCACCTCGCGACCCCGATCCGCGCGCAGCTGCGAAAGCCCGTCGGGGCGGTGCGCCTGGCCGGCCTGCTGCACCCGACGCCGGCCGTCGGGGGCGAGCCGTTCGCGGTCGCCGAGCCGCTCATCCCGGCGTTGGAGGGCCTGGACCGCGGCTGGTATGCGGGTCCCGTCGGCTGGACGGACACCAACGAGGACGGCGAGTTCTGCGTCGCCCTGCGCTGCGCGCTGCTCAGCGGCCCGGTCGCGCGCTGCTACGCCGGCGTCGGCGTCGTGCGCGACTCCGATCCGGCCGCCGAGCTCGCCGAGACCGACGTCAAGCTCGCGGCGCTGCTGCCCGTCCTCGCGGGCTGAGATGCTCGATCGGCGCCCGGTCTGCACCGGGCCCGAAATGCTGGCGCCGTGGCGGGTGGCATGCCGCCTGCGGCTCACCTATGCTTACGGCCAGTGGATCGGTCTCGGGGGAGATCGATGTGTCGGCGGGAGCACTGCGCGCATCTTCGCGCCTGGGTCAAGCCACGAGTGGGAGGGGCTAGTACATGTCAGGAAGCGGCAACAAGAGCCTTGTGCAGACGATCGTGCCGATCATCGGAGCGTTCTACGTCACCATCGGCATCATCGGCTTCTTCGTCACGGGGTTCAGCAACTTCGTCCAGAACACCGACGACAAGCTGATCGGGTTCTCGATCAACCCGTTCCATAATCTCGTGCACCTGGCGATCGGCGCGTTCCTGATCATCATGGCGCTGAACAAGTCCAAGGCCGTCGGCGAGGGCGCGACCATGGGCGTCGGGCTCTTCTACATCGTGGCGTTCGTCATCGGCGTCTACTCGTCGGACAACCTGACGATCATCTCGATGCAGGGCTCGGGCGACCTCGAGAACTTCAACCACATCGTCAACGGCATCGCGCTGCTGACCATCGGCCTGCTGTCATCCGGGCAGACCCAGACCCAGATGAAGCGACAGGGCCTGGCCTGACCAGGGCCCCTCGGCCGGCGCGCGGGCTACAGGCCCGCCGCGTCGGCCAGCCTCGCCGCAGGGGCGGCGAGGTCGTCCAGCGCCCCGGTGAGGGCGTTCCCCGCCAGGGCGCGGACCTTGGCGGCCAGCACGTGCTCGTCGAGCGGGTTGCCGGGTGACCCGTGCGGCGTGCTGATGCGCGCCGCCACCCGCCCGTCGACCTCCAGGATCGCCTCCGACTCGCCCAGGCGCGGGTCCGTACGGACGCGCACGTCGCGCGCGAGCGCCGCCACCTCGCCGTCGAGCGCAGCAGCGAAGGCCTCCAGGCCCGGAGCGCCGCGCAGCAGCGCGTACGCGGTCACGTAGGGGATCGAGAACTTCGCCTGCAGCCCGTCGGCGACCTCGTCGAGCGCCGCCGCCTGGCGCGACACGGGATGCACGACGACGGTCAGCAGCGACCCGGCCCGCGGCGCCGCGCCGAGCGCGAGCGCCGCGTCGATCGCGCCATGCGTCTGCAGGCAGCAGGGATAGGCCTTGATCCAGTTCTGCGCCGCCGCAGCGCCCTCGGCGTCCGCGCGATCGGCGGCGTCGAGCATCGCGTCGAGCGTCGCCGCCGTGGTCGCGACGCCGAAGGCCTGCGCGAAGCCCGCTCCGGCGCCGGCGATCGCGCCGGGGTCGACCCTGGCGCCCGCGGCCGCCAGTCGCGCCGCGTGCACGCCGGCGGCGGCCGCGAGGCCGACCTGCAGCGCCTTGCCGTCGGAGCCGAACGCCGCGCGCAGCCCTCCGGCGCGCAGCAGCGCCAGGGCGATCGCGTGCCGACGGGCGTCGCCGCCGAGCCCGTACAGGCGCGCCGCCGCCACCGCCGCGCCCGCGCCGCCGCAGACGGCGGTCGGATGCCAGCCGCCGTCGTAGAGCGCCGGGTGGCAGGTTCGCGCGAGCACGCCCATCGCCTCGAAGCCGGCGGCGTACGCGGCCAGCGCCGCGCCGGTGTCGGCACCGGCCTGCGCCGCCACGACGAGGGCCGCCGGCGCCGTGGCCGCGCTGAGGTGCGCGAGGCCCGGCGCGTAGGTGTCGTCGAAGTCGAGCACGTGGCCGGCCGCGCCGGCGGCGGCCACGCGCTCGAGCAGCCCGCCGCCGGCGGCACGTGCGGCCGCCGCCGCGGGCTCGCGCGCGCCGCGCACGGCGCAGGCCAGCCAGTCGGTCAGCGCGAGCCGGTGGGCCTCGGTCATGTGTGGCGCGAGAGCTGGGCGGCGACCGCGGCCGACAGCTCGCGGTGCAGCGCGACGTTCGCCGCGCGGTCGGTGCGGACCTCGACGATCGAGGTTCCGCCCGCCGCCAGGGCCGCAGCGACCTGCTCGCGCAGATCCTCCACGGTCTGCGCGCGCGTGAAGCCGGCGCCGTAGAGCGCCGCCGCGTGCTCGAAGTCGAGCCCGTGCGGCGTGGCGACGTGCTCCTCGAAGATGTCGCGCGCCCCGGAG
>JAXDFS010000265.1:0-9374 GCA_034665465.1 Solirubrobacteraceae bacterium | reverse complement strand
TCCACCCGATCCCCTCCGGCACCCGCGACGTGCTGCCCGACGAGATGCGCGAGCTGCGCGCCATCACGGAGTCCGTGCGCGGCGTCTTCGAGCGCGACGGCTACGGCGAGGTCTGGACGCCGGCGCTGGAGTACGAGGAGGTTCTCGCGCGCGGCGGCGGCGCGCCGCCGGCCAACCGCGTCTTCGACGACAACGGCAAGGTCCTCGCGCTGCGCACCGACATGACCGTGCCGATCGCACGCCTCGTCGCCACCCGCTACGCGAGCGAGGACGGGCCGCTGCGCTTCTGCTACTTCGCCCACGCCTACCGCGCCGTGCGGCCGCACCGCGGGCAGATGCGCGAGTTCCTGCAGGCCGGCATCGAGCTCGTGGGCGCGCCCGCGCCGCAGGGGACCGCCGAGGCGCTCACCGTGCTCTGCCACGCGCTCGACGCGGCCGGCCTGCGCGACTACCGGATCGGGCTCGGCGACGCCTCGTTGTTCCCGACGCTGCTCGCCGCGCTGAACGTGCCCGAGGAGGCGCGCGACAGCCTGTTCGAGGGTCTCGTCGCGCGCGACTTCGTGGCGCTCGAGGGTGCGCTCGGGCGTCTGCAGCTCGCCGACGACGACGCCGACCTGCTGCTGCGCGTGCCCCAGCTGCGCGGCGGGCCGGAGGTGCTCGACGCCGCGCAGGGCGCCGTCGCCGATGCCGTCGCGGGGCTGCGCGGGGTCTACGAGCTGCTTGCCCCGGAGGTCGCGGCGCGCGTGATCTTCGATCTCGGCCTGGTGCGCAAGATGGGCTACTACACGGGCGCGGTCTTCGAGGTCTACGACCCGGCGCTCGGCGCGCCGATCGGCGGCGGCGGGCGCTACGACGATCTGCTCGGGCGCTTCGGGCGCCCGCTGCCGGCCGTCGGCTTCGCCCTGACGATCGACCAGCTGCACATCGCGCTTGCCGGCGAGGAGCGGTCACGATGAGCGGCCTCGGGCTGACGATCGCGGTGCCGCGCGGCGCGCTCATGAACGAGACGCTCGACCGCCTCGAGGCGATCGGCCTGGACTGCGCCGAGGTGCGCGCCAACGACCGCAAGCTCCTGTTCGCGGACGTCGGCGTCGTCACGATGCGCCCCTCCGACGTGCCGACCTACGTCGAGGCCGGCGCGGCGGACGTCGGGATCACCGGCAAGGACGTGCTCACCGAGCAGCCCGAGCGCGAGGTCTACGAGCTGCTCGACCTCGGCTTCGGCGCCTGCACGATGGTGCTCGCGACGGTGGACGGTCCCGACCCGTCGGTCGAGGCGCTGCGCCGCCTCGGCGTCATGCGCGTCGCGACGAAGTACTACAAGACCGCCGCCGCCTACTTCGAGGCCACGGGACGCCAGGCCGAGATCGTCGAGGTCAAGGGCTCGGTCGAGCTCGCGCCGCTGACGGGCCTCGTCGAGGCGATCGTCGACCTCACCGCGACCGGCACGACGCTGCGCGAGAACAACCTCGTCATCCGCGAGGAGATCTACGTCTCGACGGCACGGCTGATCGCCAACCCCGTGTCGCACAAGCTCAAGGCGGCGGCGATCGACTCGATGCTGGAGAAGCTCCGTGCGCATTGAGCGCATCGAGGTCGGCGGCGACCCCGTCGCCGCCGCGGCGGCCGTGCGGGCGCTCGCGCCGGCGCCCGCGTCGGTGAGCCAGGCCGTCGCCGAGATCGTGGCGGCGGTGCGCGACGGCGGCGACCGGGTCCTGCGCGAGCTCGTCGCGCGCTTCGACCGCGGCGGCACGCTCTCCGACGCCCCCCTGCGCCTGGCGGCAGACGACCTCGATGCCGGGCTGCTCGACGACGACGTCCGCGCGGGCCTGGAGGTGGCGATCACGAACGTCGCGCTTGTCGCCGACGCCGCGATCGGCGAGAGCGTCGCCGTCGACCTGCCGCAGGGCCAGCGCGTGATCCTGCGCGAGGTGCCGGTGCGCCGGGCGGCGATCTATGTCCCGGGCGGCCGCGCGCCGTACCCGTCGACGGTCGTGATGGGCGTCGTGACGGCGCGGGCGGCGGGTGTCGAGGAGGTCGTCGTCGTGACTCCCGGCCAGGTCGACCCGGTCATCCGCGGCGCCTGCGCGCTGTGCGGCGTGCACGAGGTCTACGCGATCGGCGGCGCCCACGCGATCGCGGCGCTCGCCTACGGCACGGAGACGATCGAGCGCGCCGACGTCATCGCCGGCCCCGGCAGCCTGATCGTGCAGGAGGCCAAGCGGCAGGTCAGCGACGTGGTCGGGATCGACGGCTTCTACGGCCCCAGCGACGTGCTCGTGTTCGCCGACGCCTCTGCGGACCCGCACCTCATCGCGCTCGACCTCCTCGCCCAGGGCGAGCACGGCCCGGGCGCGCCGGTCGCAGTCGTCAGCGGCTCCTCGCCGCTGCTGCACGCGGTCAGAGGTGCGCTCGAAGCCCTCGCCGCCGGGCGCGAGCAGTCCGATCCGGCGGCTTTCGCCCTCGTGCACGCGGAGTCGCTGCTCGAGGCGCTCGCGTTCAGCGAGGCGTTCGCGCCCGAGCACCTCGAGCTCGTCGGCCCCGCCGTCGAGCGCCTGGCCCCGCGGGTGCGCGCCGCGGGCTGCGTCTTCGTCGGCGCCGCGGGCGGGACGGCCTTCGGCGACTACGTCGCGGGCTCCAACCACTCGCTGCCGACGGGCGGCTCGGCGCGCTTTGCCTCCGGCCTGTCGCCGCGCCAGTTTCGCCGGCGCATGAGCGAGGTGCACATCGGCGGCGCCGCGGCTGCGCTCGCCGCCGCGGGGGCGCCGATCGCGCGGGCCGAGGGATTCGTCGTGCACGCCGAGTCGATGGAGGCCCGCGTGGGGGAGAATGCGTCGCGATGACAGCCCTCCGAACCGCAGAGCGCAAGCGCCGCACGGGTGAGACCGACATCTCGCTGACGCTGACCCTCGACGGCAGCGGCGCGGGGACGCGCGCGACCGGCGTCGGCTTCCTCGACCACATGCTCGACCTGCTCGCGCGCCACGGGCGCCTGGACCTCGTGGTTCAGGCTGCCGGCGATCTTCAGACCGGCTCGCACCACACGGTCGAGGACGTCGGGATCGTCCTCGGGCAGGCGCTGGACGCCGCCCTCGGCGACCGCGCCGGGATCTTCCGCTACGGGCACGCCGTCGTCCCGATGGACGAGGCGCGCGCGGCCTGTGCGATCGACGTCTCGGGACGGCCCTTCCTCGCGCTTGCCGACGGCGGGCTGCCGCCCGGCGAGACGGGCGGCTTCGAGCACGAGCTGCTGGAGGAGTTCTTCCGCGCGGTCGCCAACAACGCGCGCATCACATTGCACCTCGAGGTGCAGGCCGGAACCAACGCCCACCACATGATCGAGGCGTCGTTCAAGGCCTTCGCGCGCGCGCTGCGCGCAGCGATCGCGATCGACCCGACGGAGACCGGCGTGCCCTCGACGAAGGGGACGCTGACCGGATGACCGCGCACATCGCGATGGTCGACTACGGGATGGGCAACCGGCGCTCGGTCGTCAAGGCGTTCGCGCACATCGGCACGCAGATCGCCCAGACCGCCGATCACGACGAGCTGCGCGCGGCCGACGGGCTGATCGTGCCCGGCGTCGGCGCCTTTCCGGAGGCGATGCGCCGGCTGCGCGCGCTCGGCCTGGACGACGTCGTGCGGGCGCATGCGCAGGAGGGCAAGCCGGTCATCGGGCTGTGTCTGGGGATGCAGCTGCTCTTCGAGCGCTCGGTCGAGCACGAGGGCTCCGACGGGCTCGGCCTGCTGCCGGGCCAGATCGTGCGCCTGGACACGCAGGGCCTCAAGCTGCCGCACATCGGCTGGAACGCGGTCACCTGGCAGCGCGAGTCGCCGCTCGTCGCGGGGCTGCCGAGCCCGGCGGCCTTCTACCACGTGCACTCGTTCGTGGCCGAGCCGGACGACCCGTCGATCGTGCTCGGCACCGGCGAGTACGGGTCGCCGTTCGTGTCCTTCGTCGAGAGTGGCAACGTCTTCGGCGCCCAGTGCCACCCGGAGAAGTCCTCGACGCACGGGCTCGCGCTGCTGCGCAACTTCGTCGAGATCTGCACGCCGGCGCACGTGTAGTGGTCCGCCGCTCGTGATCCTCTACCCCGCGATCGACATCGCCGACGGCCGGGCGGTGCGGCTGATCCAGGGCGACTTCGACGCCGAGACCGTCTATGCCGACAGCCCGCTGGAGGCGGCGCGCGCGTGGGTGGCCGCGGGCGCGCGCTACCTGCACGTCGTCGACCTCGACGGCGCGCGGACCGGCACGCCGCAGAACCTCCATCACATCGAGCGCATCGCCGGCGAGCTCGGGGTGCCGGTGCAGGTCGGCGGAGGGCTGCGCTCGATCGAGGCGGTCCGCGACGCGATCGGCGCGGGGGCGGCGCGGGTCATCCTGGGCACCGCGGCATTCACCGACGTCGACTTCCTCGACGGGGTCGTGGCCGAGCTCGGCGAGCGGACCGTGGTGAGCATCGATACGCGCGGCGGCTTCGTCTCGACGGCCGGCTGGACGGAGACGACCGACGTGCCGGCCGCCGACGTCATCGAGCGGATGCAGGACCGCGGCGTACGGACGTTCGTCTTCACGAACGTCGACAAGGACGGGCTGCTCGGGGGCCCGGACCTCGACGAGGTGCGCGCCATCGCCGAGGTCGTGCGCGGGCGCTTCATGTACTCCGGCGGCATCGGCCGGCGCGAGGACCTCGAGGCGCTGGCCGGGCTGCGGCAGGTGAACCTCACCGGGGTGATCGCGGGCAAGGCGCTCTACGAGCGGCGCTTCACGGTGGCCGAGGGCCAGGCCGCGCTGGACGGCCGCCCAGCGGCCTGATGCACCTCAAGCGCGTCATCCCCTGCCTCGACGTCGATGCCGGGCGCGTCGTGAAGGGCACGAACTTCGTCGACATCCGCGACGCCGGCGATCCGGTCGAGCTCGCGGCCCGCTACGACGCCGAGGGCGCGGACGAGCTCGTCTTCCTCGACATCACGGCGACGAGCGACAAGCGCGAGACGGTCGTCGAGCTCGCCCGCCGCGTGGCCGACGAGTGCTTCATCCCATTCACGATCGGCGGCGGGATCCGGTCGGCCGAGGATGCGCAGGGCGTCTTGGACGCGGGCGCCGACAAGGTGTCGGTCAACTCGGCCGCCGTGGCGCGGCCACAGCTCGTGGAGGAGCTGGCCGACGTCTTCGGGGCGCAGTGCGTCGTGCTGGCGATCGACGCCAAGCGAGTCGGCGACGCGTGGGAGGTCTTCGTCGCCGGCGGGCGCACGGCGACCGGCATCGATGTCGTGCGCTGGGCGCGCGAGGGCGTCGAGCGCGGCGCGGGGGAGATCCTGTTGACCAGCATGGACCGCGACGGCACGAACGACGGCTACGACCTCGAGCTCACGCGCGCGGTGAGCGAGGCGGTCGGCGTCCCGGTGATCGCGTCGGGCGGAGCGGGCACGCTCGAGCACCTCGCGGCCGCGCTGCACGCCGGCGCCGATGCCGCGCTGGCGGCGTCGATCTTCCACTACGGGACCTTCCGGGTGCGCGAGGCGAAGGACCACCTCGCGGCGGCGGGGATCGCCGTGCGGCGCTGAGTCTCTCCGTTGGGTCGCTCCGCGCTCGGCGCGGTCGCCGTCGCGGTGTCGGCGTGGTCTGAAACGGCCGCGATGAGGGAGGACCGCAGGTGTGGCGAGGGCGGGAGGCTCCGGTTCCCGCGCGCGTCGGGGCCAGTTCCGACCGCCCTCGCCGAGGGCTCGCGCGCCTAGCGTGACGAGTAGGTGTTGGCCCTGGAACATCTACGCGTCAGGCTTGCCGCGAGGAGGCGCCCGCCCACGTAGCTTGACGAGTAGGTGTTCGCCTGGAACATCTACGCGTCACGCTCGCCGCGAGGAGACGTCCGCCCGCCCCCTCGCCCGGGGCGATCGCGGCCTCCGGGCGAGCGGGTCCGCGCGTCGCACCGCCTCCGGTGCTGGCCCCAGCGACTGAACCCGCCTCCTTATGGATGCAGTTCGATCGCGCCGCAGGCGCTACGCAGCGACAAGCCGGGCGCGGCCGATCGCCGCCGCACGTGCCTGTGGCGGTTGTTGTCGATCAGCACGATCGTCGTGCCGCGCACCTCTTGCGGGCCGCCGCCCGGCGCTTCGCGCGCAGCTTGCGCGCCACGCGCCGGTTCAGGGCCCGGCGACGCCGGGCGACGCGCCGGCCGATCGCCCGTCGACGCTGGGCGACGCGCCGGCCGATCGCCCGGCGCCGTCGCTCGGCCTTGACCGCGGCCTTGGCGCGCGAGCCCGGGGCGAACGGGTGGCCGACGGGGTCCAGCGCGAAGAGCGACGTCAGCCCGGTGAAGTAGATGCGCCGGCCATCGCTGATCGCGGGGTTGAAGCCGCCGCGATGCGTCTTCCAGGCGGTGCGACCGGTGCGCGCGCCCAGCGCCCACGTCGTGCGCTTGTCCAGATCTGAGACGAAGACGAGGTCGCCGATGATCGTCGCCGCGCCGGAGATCTTGTTGCCGAGCGAGCGCACCCACCGCGTCGCCCCGGTGCGCGCGTTGAGCGCGTAGAAGTGGCCGTCGTAGGAGCCGATGTAGACGGTCGGCTGCCCGCCGCGGACCTGCCCGACGGCCGGCGACGCGTAGATGAAGCCGCCGGTGTGCTTGCGCCACGCCAGCTTGCCGTCCGCCGACGAGAACGAGTAGATGTCGCCGTTGGTGCTGCCGATGTACACACGGCCGTAGATGACCGCGGCCGACGAGTAGAAGTTGCCGCTGCTGAGCCCCAGGGGGCCGCTGCTCACCGTCGACTCCCAGACCTTGCTGCCGTTCGAACGCCGGATCGCGTGGACCTGGCCGCCGTAGTCGCCGAAGTAGAGCTTGCCGGCGTCCAGCGCGATCGCGCCCTTCACCGCGCCGGCGGCCTTCGAGCGCCAGCGGATCTGCCCGTTGCTGGCCTTCAGCGAGTACACCGTGCCGTCCTCGGTGCCGATGAAGAGGCGCCCGCCATCGAGCAGCGGCGAGCCCTCGGCCCGGCTGGGGAGCGTGCGCGACCAGCGCACGTGACCGGTCTTGGCGTGGACGGCGACGACGCGCCCGGTGTCGTTGGCACGGCCGTGCGAGAGCAGCACGACATAGACCATGCCGTGGCTGCAGGCGGGCGATGCGGCGGCCAGCGTCCCCAGCCGGCGCTTCCAGCTCACCCGCCCCGACAGCCGCGAGATCGCGTACAGCGCGCCGTTGTTCTTGAGCAGATAGACCTTGCGCCGGCAGAGCACGGGCGTGAACTCGAGCAGCACCTTGCCGCGCACCGCCCACGCCTGGCGGTAGGGCGGGCGCGGCGTGACGTTCAGCGGCAGGTGGTGCGTGCGCGACTTGCGAAAGCCGTAGACGGGCCATTCGAAGCCGTCGTCGGCAGGATGCGCATGACCGCGCCGGGACGCCGTGGCAGGCGTGCTCTCGGTCGTCTGCACGAACGTCACGTCCGGGTTGGAGATGTCGCCGTCGCCGCGAAAGATCAGCAACGCGGCGACGACGCCGAGCACGAGCACCACGGCCCCGAGCGCGAGCCACGGCAGCTTGCGCTTGCCGCGCTGCGGAGGGGACACGCGGTGCATGGTAGTGCCCGCTCCCCCCGCGCCCGCCCGGTCAGACTGTCGCCATGGAGAATCTGCTCGAGCGCCTGGCGCGCCTGCCGTGCGGCCGGTGCCTGCTGAAGGCGGCGGCCGGGCACGACCCGGCGTACCTCGTCGGCGGCGCGGTTCGCGACCTGCTGCTCGGGCGCGAGCCGCGCGAGCTCGACGTCGTCGTGGAGGGCGACGTCGGCCCGCTCGCGCTCGAGCTCGGCGTCGTCGAGGCGGTCCACGAGCGCTTCGGCACGGCCACCGTGCGATCTCCCGGCGGCTGTCGCTTCGATCTGGCGTCCGCGCGCGCCGAGAGCTACGCCCGTCCCGGCGCGCTACCCGACGTGCGAGCCGCCACGATCGACGAGGACCTGCTCCGGCGCGACGTGACGGTCAACGCGCTCGCCCTGGACCTGCGCAGCGGCGAGCTGCGCGCCGTCGAGCACGCGCGCGAGGATCTCGCCGCCGGCCGCCTGCGCGTGCTGCACGACGCGAGCTTCGCCGACGACCCGACCCGTCTGTGGCGGATCGCGCGCTACATGGCACGGCTCGGCTTCGACCTCGAGCAGCACACCGCCGAGCTCGCAGCCGCGGCCGTCGCCGAGGGCGCGCTGGAGACCGTCTCGGGCACCCGCATCGGCAACGAGCTGCGCCTCGCGCTCTCCGAGCCCGACCCGGTCGCCGCGCTGGAGGCCGCGGCGCACCTGAAACTCGCTCCCTGGCTGGCCGTCGACCGCGAGCGCACCGCCGCGGCGATCGAGCTCCTGGCGGGGGAGGGGCGCGCCGACCTCGTCGTGCTGGCGGCGTCGCTGCAGCCGCACCTCGCCCCGGGCCTGCTCGAGCGCCTCGGCTTCGGCGCCGCCGACCGCGCGCTGCTGGCCGCCTGCGCGCGCGCGCCGCGGCTCGCCGCAGCCATGGCCGCCGCGCAGCGCCCCTCGCAGCTTGCGCGCGTGCTGCGCGCGGTGGCGCCGGAGGCGGTGGCGCTCGCGGGCGCCGACGGCGCCGAGGACGCGGCCCGGCGCTGGCTGCGCGACCTGCGCCACGTGGCGCTCGAGATCGGCGGCGACGACCTCGTCGCGGCCGGCATCGCACCCGGCCCCGAGATCGGCGAGCGCCTGGCGTCGGCACTGGACCTGCGCCTGGACGGCGAGCTCGCCGCCGGGCGCGATGCCGAGCTCGCCGCCGCCCTGCAGCCGGCCGCGACCGCGGGCGAGCCTGGCGCCGGCACAGCGTGACGTCCTGCTAGAAAGGAGGTCATGCCCACCACGCCGATGAAGTCCAAGAACGTGTGGGGCGACCGCCTGCACGCGCCGTTCGTGGCGGTCGGCGATCACATCGGCTGTGAGCTGCCCGGCGGCCGCGTCCTGTTCACCACACGCCGCGGCGGGGTGTCCGGCGAGCCGTTCGACACGCTGAACGTCGGCCTGAACACGGCCGACTACGAGCCCGCCGTCGAGGAGAACCGCAACCGCGTGGCCGCGCTGTTCGGCATCCCGCGCGACCATTGGCTGGAGCCCAAGCAGGTCCACGGCGCCGCCGTCGAGCGCGTGACCGAGCTGCCCGCAGCGGACGCCGAGCCGCCCGAGGCGGACGGCATCGCCACGACGCTCGAGGACGTCGCCGCGGTGGTCGTGACCGCCGACTGCCTGCCGGTGGCGCTCGTCGCCCCCGAGGCCGTTGCGATGATCCACGCCGGCTGGCGCGGCCTCGCCGCCAACGTCCTGACCGACGGCGTCGAGGCGATGCGCGAGATCGGCGTCGAGGGCGACATCCAGGCGGCGATCGG
>JAXDFS010000264.1:0-9420 GCA_034665465.1 Solirubrobacteraceae bacterium | reverse complement strand
CGCCACGACGCCGACGACGCGTTCCAGGAGACGTTCCTGTCGGCGCTGCGGGCGTACCCGCGGCTGCGCCGCGACTCCAATCTGCGCGCCTGGGTGCTCACGATCGCCCACAACAAGGCGATGGACCTGCACCGCGCCCGCGCGCGGCGGCCGCTGCCGGTCGCGGAGCTCGGCGAGCGGGCGGACCCGGCGCCGTCCTCGCCGGGCAGCGTCGCGGGCCCGATCGGCGGCGATCACTGGGACCGCGTGCGCACGCTGCCCGCGCGCCAGCGCGAGGTGCTGACGCTGCGCTACGCGGCCGACCTGACGCACGCGGAGATCGCGCTCGCGCTGGGCTGCAGCGAGGAGGCGGCGCGCCGCGCCGCCGCCGACGGCCTGAAGACCCTGCGAAAGGAGGCGCCCGATGTCGCTGCACCCGCCTGATCTCGAGCACGGCCACGGCGCCGCGCTCGCGGCCCGCACCGCCGCCCGCGCCGCCCGCGAGGGCCTCGCCGCGGTCAGCTATGCGCAGGTCGACAGCCCGGTCGGCCGGCTCGTCGCCGTCGCGACGCCGCGCGGCCTGGCGCGCCTGGCCTACGAGCTGGAGAACGGCGGCCTGGATGCCGTGCTCGACGATGTCGCGGCGCGGCTGTCGCCGGCGATCGTCGAGGCGCCCGCGCAGCTCGACGACGTCCGGCGCGAGCTCGAGGAGTACTTCGACGGCCGCCGCCGGGGCTTCGACCTCGCGCTGGACTGGGCGCTCGTGCGCACGCCGTTCACGGAGGGCGTGCTGCGCGCCACGGCGGCGATCCCGTTCGGCGCGACGAGCACCTACCGCGAGATCGCGGCGGCGGCGGGCTCGCCGGCCGCCTACCGGGCGACCGGCGGCGCGCTGGGCTCCAACCCGATCCCGATCGTCGTCCCCTGTCACCGCGTGCTCGCCTCCGGCGGCGGCCTCGGCGGCTACACCGGCGGCCTGGAGCGCAAGCTCGCGCTGCTCGTGATCGAGGGCAGCCGCCTCGACGTCTAGGCGGGACGGCCGCGCGCGCTAGCCTGGAGTCATGGACAACGATCGCTCCCAGGCGTACGGCCGGGTCGTGAAGACCCTCGCCGACCTCGGCCCCGCCAAGCTGCAGGGTCCCGAGCAGCAGACCATCCGCACCGCTGCCGACGCGCTGTTCTTCGAGGGGGATGCCTACGACGAGCTCGCCGCCGTCGAGGATCTGGCCCAGGTGCTCGTCGACGCCGGGCGCCTGTCGCCCGAGCGGGCGCGCGAGCTCGTCGACGACGTCGCCGCCTGCGGGCCGTCGGCCGGCGTGCACTAGCCGCGCGCGCTTCGGCGCGCCCGCGCCCGCGGACTGATCAGGTCGCCGGCGAGGGCTCGTCGGTCGCGCCCAGCGCCGCCGGCAGCTCGCGGCGCGAGCGCACGTCGAGCTTGCGATAGGCGTTGCCGAGGTGCCACTCGACCGCCTTGCGGGTCACGAAGAGCGCCTCTGCGATCTGGCGGTTGCTCAGGCCCTCGATCGCGAGCGCGACGACGCGGCGCTCGCTGGGGCTGAGCGCGTCGGCGCCGCGCAGCGCCGCGCGCTGCACGCGGGCACCGGCGACCTCGAGCTCCTCCAGCGCGCGCTCCTCCAGCACCCGTGCCCCGCAGGCGCGCGCGATCTCCAGCGCCTCGCCCAGGGCGCGACCGGCGTCCGAGCGGCGCCCGACGCGCCGCAGCATCGTGCCGAGATCGAGCTGGGCGTGGCCATGCTCCAGGCGCGCCTCCGAGCCCGCCGCCAGGGCCACCGCCTCCTCCAGCTGCGCCAGCGGCTCGTCGAGGTCGGCGTGCACGCCGACATGCGCGAGCGCGCGCAGCGCCGTCGAGATCGCCCGCGGCGCGCCGAAGCGGCGCGCAAGCTCGAGCTCCTCGCGCGCGAGCGCCTCGGCGTCGTCGGTCCGGCCGAGGCTCGCGAGTGCAAGCGCCGTCGCCGAGCGCCAGGCCGCGAAGCAGGCCGGGTTGTCGATGCCCGTCACCACGTCGCGCCAGGCGGCGAAGTGCTCGAGCGCGTCGGCCTCGCGCCGCTCCGTCAGCGCCATCCGCCCGAGCGCCTCGTGCCACGGCGCGAGCATCGCCGAGCCGGCGTGCTCGGCCGGGTCGTAGGCGCGCGCCGTCGCCGCGGCGGCCTCGAGCTCGCCGCAGTCGAGCTGCAGGCCGAGCAGCAGGCCGTAGGCCGTGGGCAGCAGGTGACGCCAGCCGTAGCGCTGGGCGTCGACGGCCCGCTCGGCGTCCGCGAGCGCCTCGGGGAGCCGGCCCTGGGCCCAGCGCGACGCGCTGCGGCACAGGCTCGCGGTGGCGAGCCCCATCATCGAGCCGCCCGTGCGCGCCTGCGCCAGCGCGGCCGTCAGCACGCGGTCGTCCCAGGCCAGCTCGTCGGTGGCATACAGCGCCAGCGAGATGCCGTAGAGCACCGTCCCGTCCGCGCTCTGGTCGATCAGCACGTCGCCGGCGAGCGCGCGCGCGGCGCATTCGAGCACCTCCTCGCGCGGGACCCCGAGCAGCGTCAGGCGCATGCAGCGGGTCGCCAGCAGCGTGCGCTGCGCGCGGCTGGAGCCGGCCTCGGCGGGCTCGGGATCGGACGTCGAGCGCCGCAGCAGCGCCTCGCGGCGCTCGGGGTCCAGCAGGCCGAGCGCCTCGCCCTCGGCCTGGGCCTGCGCGACGACGTGGGAGTCGGCGTCGGCGCTCGCCACCGTCTCGGCGAAGGCGTCCAGCGCGCCGTGGTGGCGGCCGGCCGAGGCAAGCGCGCGCCCGAGCACGAGCAGCGTCTGGGCGCGATCGCGCGGGTCGGTTGCGACCGTGAGCGCCTCGCGCAGGCGCCCGACCGCCGTCGGCAGCCCGGCGGCCGCCTCGCTCGCACCCAGCTGGCGCAGGATCGCCGAGCGCGCCGCGGGGGCCGGCGGCTCGTCGAGCGCGCGGAGCAGGTAGCTCGCCGCCGACTCTGGCATGCCGATCGTCAGGGCCCGGGTCGCCGCCGCGGACAGGACGTCGACGACCCAGCTCTCGCCCGTGCCCGAGCTCGGCAGCAGGTGGGCGGCGACGCGCTCGGGCACGATGTCCTCCTCGCGCAGGATCTCGGCGGCACGCCGGTGCAGCGCCGAACGCTCTCCGGTTCCGACGTCGGCGTAGACGGCCGAGGCGAGCAGCGGATGGGCGAACGCGAGCACGCCCGAATCCAGCGGGCGCAGGATATCGCTGGCGGCGAGCGCGTCGGCCGCCGCGGCGGCGCGATCGGGCTTGCGCCCGGTCAGGGCCGCGACATGGCGCAGGTGCGCGTCGTCGCCGAGCACCGCCACCGCGCGGGCCACGCCGGCGGCGTCGTCGGACAGGCGCATGAGCCGCACCGCGACGGCGCGCAGCACCGCCTCGGGAGCGAGCGTCCCGATCCGCGGCGCGTTCTGCGCGGTCGGCTGCCAGCCCTCGGCCCGCACGGCGCCGACGAGCTCGCCGAGCAGGAACGCGTTGCCCTCGGTCATGCGCCAGCAGGCGTCGGAGAACGGCTCGTCGGCCTCGGGCAGCACCCTGCGGACCATCTCGCGCCCGGCCTCGCGCGACAGCGCGCCCGGGCGGATGCGACGGCTCGTCATGTGGGCCGCCAGCTGGCCGAGCAGGTCGTCCGGCGCGCCGGGCTCGCCGAGGCGGCGCGCCACGACGATCGCGACCGACATCTCGTCGAGGCGCTGCAGCAGGTAGAGCACGAGTCGCAGCGAGGGACGGTCGGCCCAGTGCGCGTCGTCGATGGCGATCAGCACCGGGCTCTTCTCGGCCAGGTTGGACAGCAGCCAGAACAGGCCGTGCATGACCGGGTAGGAGCGATCCTCGGCCTCGTCGCCGCCCCAGCTCGTCGGGCGCTCGAGCAGCGGCCCCGCGAGCGCGGCCGAGCCGGCCAGCAGCCGGTCGCGCGTCTCGTCGTCGGCGCCGGCCAGCAGCGGCTCGAACAGCTGCAGGGCGATGCCGAACGCGAACTCGCTCTCGAGCTCGGATGCCCGCGCGCGCATCACGGTCATGTCGCTCGCGCGCGCGCGAGAGACGGCTGCGTCCAGGATCGAGGACTTGCCGATCCCGGCATGGCCCTCGACGAGCAGCAGGTGCCCGCGCCCGGCGCGCGCGGACTCGAGCAGCTCGTCGACCGCCCGCAGCTCGACCTCTCGTTCGAGTAGAGCCCCCGACACCTCGGTGCCTGCTGGTGAGCGCTTCGTCAAGAGACTGGGGAGCTGCCCTGGTGTGCGCGACCGTCCGACCGCCCGGAAAATCCCAGCCTACCGGCTGACCCGGAAAGGTCGACCGAGGCGCGCGAGCACTATGCGAGGGGCGGCGTCAGGACGAGCGGGGCGGCGCCCACTGCGCCTCTGCGAGGTCGCCCTCGGCGATGCCCTCGGGCGTCCGGATCCCGGGCGTGTCGCGCAGGTACCACTCCGCGTCGAGCGCCGCCTGGGTGCCCGACCCGGCCGCCGTCACGGCCTGGCGGTAGGTGTGGTCGACGAGGTCGCCGGCCGCGAAGACGCCGGGCATCTTCGTGCGCGTCGAGCGGCCCTCGGTGATGACGTAGCCCTCGTCGTCGATGTCGACCTGACCCTCGACGATCTGCGACTGCGGCTCGTGGCCGATCGCGATGAAGGCCCCCGAGATCTCGACGTCCTGCGTCTCCCCCGTCTCGACGTGGCGCAGCCGGACGTGCTGCAGGCCGCCCGTCTCGCCCGCGACGAACTCCTCGGGCGTGTACGGCGTCATCCACTCGATGTTCTCGATGGCGCGCGCGCGCTCGAGCATGATCTTCGACGCGCGGAACTGCTCGCGGCGGTGCACGATGATCACCTTCGAGGCGAACTTCGAGAGGAAGATCGCCTCCTCCATCGCGCTGTCGCCGCCGCCGACGATCATCGTCGGCTTCTGCTTGAAGAATGCGGCGTCGCAGGTCGCGCAGTAGCTCACGCCGCGGCCGCCGAGCTCCTCCTCGCCGGGGACCGCGAGCTTCTTGTGCTCGGCGCCCATCGCGAGGATGACGGTCCGCGCGCGGTGCTCGTCCTTGCCGACCCAGACGGAGTGCACGCCGCCGGCCTCGCCGGCGAGCGTCACCTTCGAGGCCTGGTCGGTGATGAAGCGCGTGCCGAAGCGCTCCGCCTGGTCGCGGAAGCGCTGCATGAGCTCCGGGCCCTCGACGCCCTCGGGAAAGCCGGGATAGTTCTCGACGTCCGTGGTCTGCTGCAGCAGCCCGCCCCAGAGGAAGCCCTCGATGACGAGCGGGGCGAGATTCGCGCGCGACGTGTACAGCGCGGCGGTGTAGCCGGCCGGTCCGGAGCCGACGATGATGACGTTCTCGATCTTGTCCTGGTCTGGGCTGGTCACTTCACAAAGTATAGTGAACTTCGGTCACGCTCTCGCGGTCGCCGCCAGGTCGCTGCGGCCCCCCCGTTCCTCGCGCCAGCGGGCCACCGTGCGGCGCAGCTGGAAGTACGCGATCGCCCCCGGGACCGTCGGCAGCCAGAAGGCGAAGAACCGGTAGGCGAGGACCGCGGGCACCGCCAGCCCGAGCGGGACGCCGAAGGCTGCGAAGGCGCCGATCATGCCGCCGTCGACGCCCCCGATCCCGCCCGGCAGCGGCAGCAGGTTGCCGAGGAACCCGACGAAGTAGGCCATGACGATCACCGGCCAGGGCGGCGGGTCGCCGAAGGCGTGAAAGCACGCCCAGAGCACGGCGATGTTGAAGCCCCAGTAGGCCAGCGCGCCCAGCAGGGCGGGATCGCGCTCGCGCACGTGGCCCAGCGCCTCGCGCATCCCGGACGAGAACGCCGCCGGGGCATTGGCGGCGCGCTGGGCCAGGCGCGCGAGCCGCCCGCCCCGGCGTGCGAAGCCCTCCAGCCGGCCCTGCAGGTCGGGCGGGACGCGCGAGAGCGCCAGCCCGAGGCCGATGGCGGCCAGCCCGAACAGCGCGGGCAGGACCGTGATCGCGAACGGCGCCGGCCCCGGCAGGATGTTGAAGTACAGGCCGAAGCCGACGACGACGAGCGCGCCCATGTAGACGGCATAGGTGAGGATCAGGAACGCAAGCGTCTTGTCGGCGACCATGCGCCGATCCATCCCGGCGCGGCGCAGGGCCCAGGCCGTCAGCGCGATCCCGCCCGCGCCGCCGGCGGCCAGCAGCCGCGTCGCCGCCAGCCCGGCCATCGTGATCTGGTAGCTGGCGCGCCAGTCGATCCGCGATCCCGCCAGCGAGCCCGCGCGGACGAAGACGCCCTGGAACATCATCACGTAGCCGCCGAAGGACAGCAGCGAGAACACAAAGCCGCCGACCAGCCACGTGCGGTCGCCGCGACCGACCCTCCGACCGGTCTCCTCGAGGTCCGCCAGCTGGGGCAGGACGAAGTACAGGAAGGCGATCGCGGAGACGACGAAGAAGACGGTCGCCACCACGCCCCTGCGCGTGATCTGCACGCGCGGCATCTCCTCCTCGTCGTGCTCGTGAGGCTCGGGCGGATCGGCCTCGGGCGGCTCGACGGTGCTCACCTGCGGCGGGCCTCGTCGACGAGCGCGGCGATCAGCCGGCTGGTCTCGTCGGCCTCCGGGTGCCACTGGACGCCGAGCGCGAAGCGGTTGCCGGGCAGCTCCAGCGCCTCGGGCAGCGAGTCCATCTCGGCCCAGCCGGTCACGAGCAGGCCCTCCCCGACGCGGTCGACCGCCTGGTGGTGGTGGGACTTCGTCGGGTGGCGCTCCTCGCCCGCGGCACGCGCCGCGAGCGAGCCCGGCTCCAGGCGGACGTCGTGGTCGGCGCCATCGAAGCTGCCGAGGACGCGGCGGTGGTCGGCATGGCCGACGACCTCTGGCAGGTGCTGGTGCAGGGTGCCGCCGTGGGCGATGTTCATGACCTGCATCCCGCGGCAGATCCCGAGGAACGGCAGGTCGCGCGCCAGCGCCCGGCGCGTGAGGGCAACCTCGAAGGCATCGCGCTCGGGGACGCTGCCGAGCGTCTCCGGGTGGGGCTCGGCCCCGTAGGCGGCGGGCTCGATGTCGGAGCCGCCGGCGAGCATGAGGCCGTCGATGCGGTCGAGGATCTCGTCCGGGTCCTCGGTGAGGACGGGGTCGGGCGCGAGCATCAGGGCCATCGCCCCCGCGCGGTTGACGGCGTCGACGTAGCTGCGCGGCAGCAGGAAGGCCTCGAGGTCCCAGGCACCCCAGCGCGCGCGTTCCAGCGGCGTGCAGATCCCGATCGTCGGGCGTGCCATACGTGCACCGTAGCTGCGCCACCTGTCGACCTCCCCCGGGGCGGCTGCCTCGCGCGATACTTGCCGCATGTACGAGACGCTCGAGCTCGAACGCCGCGGCGCTGCGGCGATCATCCGCCTGAACCGCCCCGAGGCGCTGAACGCCTGGAACGCGACGCTCGGAACCGAGCTGCTGGACGCCGTGCAGGGGGCCGCCGGCGACGACGACGTGCGGGCCGTGTGCATCGCCGGCAAGGGCCGCGCGTTCTCCTCCGGCGCCGACCTGCGCGACCTCAGCGCCCGCGAGACGACGCCCGACGGGCACCCCGACGTCTACACGGCGCTCACGACGATCTACCACCCGATCCTCACGCAGCTGCGTGAGATGCCCAAGCCCGTCGTGGCCGCGGTCAACGGCGCGGCGGCGGGGATCGGCTGCTCGCTCGCGCTGTCCTGCGACCTCGTCGTGGCGGCGGAGTCGGCCTATCTGCTGCTGGCCTTCGTGAACATCGGGCTGGTCCCCGACGGTGGGGCGATGGCGCTCGTCAGCGCCCGCGCGGGCACGGCGCGCGCCGCCGAGATGGCGATGCTCGGACGGCGCATCAGCGCCTCGGACGCGCGCCGCTGGGGACTCGTCAACCACGTGCTGCCCGACCACGAGCTCGAGGACTACGTGCTCGAGCTCGTCGACTCGCTCGCCGCCGGGCCGACGCGGTCCTATGCGGGCGCCAAGCGCCAGCTCAACGCATGGGCCTACTCGCGGCTGGGCGAGCAGCTCGAGCTCGAGGCCCGGTTGCAGCAGCAGATGGTCGAGTCCGCCGACTTCCGCGAGGGCGTCGCCGCGTTCCTCGAGAAGCGGGTCGCGAAGTTCGCGGGCGAATGAGCGCCGGACCGGTCGCAGGCCGCCGGGCGGGGGCGCGGAGGCAGTTCGCCGCCGCATGAATAGAATGCCCGCCGCCTTGCCTGCCGCCCGTCTTCGCCACCGCCGCCGCGTCTTCGCCGTCACGTTCGGCGCGGGCGTCATCGGGCTGCTCGCGCTCGCCACGGGCGCGTCGGCGGGCCTGCTCACGCCGGAGTCCGGCGGCTCCCCGAACGCCGACAGCATCGACACGCTCTACAAGATCATCCTCGCGGTCGCCGTCGTGGTCTTCGTCGGCGTCGAGGGCGTGCTGCTGTACTCGATCATCAGGTTCCGCGCCCGCAAGGACGCCGTCCCGGCGCAGATCCGCGGCAACACGCGCCTGGAGATCGGCTGGACGCTCGGCGCCGCGGCGATCCTCGTGATCCTCGCGATCGTGACGTTCGTCACGCTGGCCGACGTCCGCAACCCGCCCAACTCCGACGCCGCCGGCTTCCCGACCGACCGCGTCGCCAACCTCGACAACGCGTCCGCCTTCCAGCCGCGCACGCCCAGCGGCCACGCCCTGAACATCCGGGTCAACGGCCAGCGCTACGTCTGGCGCTACACCTATCCCGACCGCGACACCAACGCGCTCAACAACGTCTTCTCCTACGAGGAGCTCGTCGTCCCGACGCAGACCACGGTGACGCTCGACATCGAGGCCCAGGACGTCGCGCACTCGTGGTGGATCCCGCAGCTCGGCGGCAAGTTCGACGCCGTGCCGGGCCACACCAACTTCACGTGGTTCAAGATCCCCAAGCCGGGCGTCTACAGCGGCCAGTGCGCCGAGCTGTGCGGGCGCAACCACGCCGACATGGTGGCGACGGTCCGCGCCATCCCGCCGGCCGCTTTCAAGACCTGGCTGGCCCAGAAGAAGGCCCAGATCCTGGCCGCCGACAAGCTCGCCCAGAACCGCCGCAGGCAGATCCAGGCCGCCCAGTCCAAGGGCGCTGCCGCCAAGCCCCAGCAGACGGCCCCACTGCCCCAGAGCGCGCCCACCCAGCAGACCGGCTCGACCGGCGACACCCAGGGAACCCCCTAGGAGCACATGTCCATGGCAGCCACCGACACAGCCGTCCTCGTTCCCGAGATCACAGCGCGCACCGTCGAGCCCGAGCCGCGCGGCTGGGTGTCGTGGGTCACCACGACCGACCACAAGCGCATCGGGATCATGTACATCGTCACGACCTTCGTCTTCTTCATCCTGGGCGGGGTCGAGGCGCTGCTGATGCGCGTGCAGCTCGGCACGCCGGACAACACGTTCCTCACGCCGTCGACGTACAACGCGCTGTTCACGCTGC
>JAXDFS010000263.1:0-6223 GCA_034665465.1 Solirubrobacteraceae bacterium | reverse complement strand
GCCTCGGACACCGCCTCGTGGACCCCCGCCAGATAGCGCGCCAGCGTGTTGATGCCCGCGCTGCCGATCGCTGGGTCGCGCTCGACGACCTCGTGGCCGAGCGAACCCAGCAGCTCGGCGGTCTGCTCGGCCGCGCGCCGCCAATCGGGATGCAGGCGCGCCGTGCTTCCGGCCGGGACCTTCAGCGACAGCGCGATCCGCAGCTTCGCCGGCGCGAGCCGGGCCGCGGCGACGTAGGGGTTGCCGGTGACGACCTCGTAGAGCAGCGCGCTGTCGGCGACCGAGCGGGTGAGGAAGCCGAGCACCGAGAGGCCGTTCCAGATCTCGCCGAGCGGCGCCGTCGAGATCAGGCCGCGGCTCGGCTTCAGGCCGAAGAGCCCGCAGCAGGCCGCGGGGATGCGGATCGAGCCCGCGCCGTCGGACGCCGTCGAGGCCGCCACCAGCGCCGCGGCGACCGCGGACGCCGGGCCCCCGCTCGAGCCGCCGGACGTGCGCTGCAGGTTCCAGGGGTTGCGGGTGATCCCGCCGGCGGCCGTCTCGGTGAACCCCCAGATGCCGAGCTCCGGCGTGCGCGTGACGCCGATCACGATCGCGCCCGCCTCCCGCAGCCGGCGCACGAGGTCGGCGTCGGCGGGCTCGGGCGTGCTGAACGCGCTGGAGCCGCGCATCCGCGGCGTGCCCGCGACCGCGGTGTCGTCCTTGACGGCGATCGGCACGCCGAGCAGCGGGCGCTCGTTGCCCGCCCGCGCGCGCCCGCCGGCCTGATCGGCCTCGATGAGCGCGCGCTCGGCGAAGACCGCGCGGAAGGCGTTGAGCTCGGGGTCCAGGCGCTCGATGCGCTCCAGCGCCGTCTCGACGAGCTCGCGCGGGGAGACCGCGCCGCTGCGGACGAGCTCTGCCTGGCGCACGACTCCCGCGAAGGCCAGCTCGCGACGCTCGTCGGTGGTGGCGGCGGCCATGCGCGCCAAGACTATCCTCAGCGCCCATGAGCCTCGTCGTCAGCGAGGACCGCGACGCGGTCCGCCATGTCGTCCTCAACCGCCCCGAGAAGCGCAACGCGCTGAGCGCCACGCTGATCGAGGAGCTCGGAGAGGCGCTGCGCGCCGCGGCCGGCGACCCCGCGGTGCGCTGCATCGTGCTGCGCGGCGAGGGCGCGATGTTCTCCAGCGGGATGGATACCGCCGACCTGGGCGCGCTGGCCGCCGACCCCGGCAACCTGCACGAGTGGCGCGCCGCGATCCTCGCGATCTGGAACCTCCTCGAGGACATGGCCAAGCCGACGATCGCCCAGATCCACGGCGCCTGCCTCGGCGGCGCGGCCGAGCTCGTGCTGGCCTGCGACCTGCGCGTCATGGCGAGCGACGCGGTCATCGGCCTCGTCGAGACGCGGATCGGCCTGATCCCCGACGTCGGCGGCTGCTCGCGCCTGCCGGCGCTGGTCGGACTCGGCCGGGCGAAGGAGCTGATCCTCGCCTCCAAGCTCGTCGACGGCACCGAGGCGGAGCGGATCGGCCTGGTCAACCGCGTCGCGCCCGCGGCCGATCTGGCCGCGACGACCGACGCGCTCGCCGCCGAGCTGCTCGCCTGCGCGCCACTGGCCGTCGGCCTCGCCAAGGGCGTATTGAACGCCGCGGCGCGGCCCGCGCTGGCGGCCACCCTGGAGCAGGAGGAGGCCGCCCAGGAGCTGTGCGCGGGCAGCGAGGACTTCCGCGAGGCGACCAGCGCATTGGCGCAACGGCGCCCACCGCAGTTCAGCGGCCGCTGACGCGCGCCGGGCGGGCGGATATGCTCGCGGCGTCCTTGCCCGAGCCGATTTCCATCATCGGCGCCTCCGGCGCGCTCGGCTTCGGACTGGCGGTGCGGCTCGCCCGCGCCGGCAGCGAGGTCACGATCGGCTCCCGCGAGACATCTCGCGCGGAGGAGGCAGCACAGCGCGCACGCACCGCAGTGCCGGAAGGCACCTTCACCGGGCTTCCCAACGAAACCGCCGCCGCAGCCAACGAGATCCTCATCCTCTCCGTCCCCTTCAGAAACCAGGCCGAGACCCTGAACAACCTGCGCGACGTGCTGCGCCCGGGGCAGCTGGTCATCGACGCGACCGTGCCGCTGGCGGCCGCGGTCGGCGGCCGGGCGACCCGCACGCTGGGCGTCTGGCAGGGCTCGGCCGCTCAGCAGGCGCAGGAGATGGTGCCCGAGGGCGTGACGGTCGTCAGCGCCCTGCACACGGTGAGCGCAGCGGCGCTGCGAGACCTCGATCACGATCTCGACGAGGACGTGCTGATGGCCGGCGACCGGCGCGCGGACAAGCGCCGCGCCGCCGGCCTGATCGACGCGATCGACGGCCTGCGCTGCGTCGATTGCGGGCGCCTGGAGATGGCGCGGCTGACCGAGCAGCTCACCGCGCTCATGATCTCCGTCAACGTCCGCTACAAGACGCGCGCGGGCATGCAGATCACCGGGCTGCCCGAAGACCTCTGGCCGGCGGCCTGATGGCCTCGGTCGTGGTCCTCGCGGGTGGCACGGGCGGGGCCAAGCTCGCCCGCGGGATGGCCGACGTGGTCGGCGACGACCTCGTGGTCATCGCCAACACCGCCGACGACATCGAGATCTACGGCGCCTACGTCAGCCCCGACCCCGATCTCTGCACCTTCTGGCTGACCGACCGCATCGACGACCGCGGCTGGGGCCTGCGCGACGACACGTTCGCCGTGATGGACGGGCTGCGCGAGCTCGGCGTCGACGTCTGGTTCGCACTCGGCGACCGCGACCTGGCGATCGGCATCGAGCGCGCACGGCGGCTTGCCGACGGGGCGCGGCTTACCGAGACGATCGCCGAGCTCGGGGCTGCGCTGGGACTGCGCGGGCGCGTGCTGCCGATGTCCGACGACCCGGTTCGCACGTGGGTGCGCAAGGACGGCGGCTGGATGGCGTTCCAGGAGTTCATGATCCGAGACCGCGGCGCGGGCCCCGTGCAGGACACAGAGCTGCGCGGCGCCGGCGCCGCCCGGGCCACGCCCGAGGTGCTCGCCGCGCTCGCCGATGCGCGCGCGATCGTGATCGGGCCGTCCAACCCGGTGATCTCGATCGGCCCGATCCTCGCAGTGCAACAGGTGCGACAGGCGCTGATCGACAGCCCCGCGCCGGTGGTCGCGGTCTCCCCGATCGTCGGCGGCGAGGTCCTCAAGGGCCCCACGGCCGAGTTCCTGCGCTGGGCGGGCCGGGCCGCGACGACCGCTGCGGTGGCCGACTGCTACGCGGGCCTGCTCGACGGCCTCGTCGCCGACGAAGCCGTCGACGGCCTGCCGGTGCTGCGCACCGACACGCTGCTGGCCGGCGCCGAGGGGCGCCGCCGCGTCGCGGCCGAGACGCTGAGCTTCGCCGAGGGCCTGGCCTGATGGCGCGCACCGCCGACCTGACGATCGCCATCCTGCCGGTCAAGCGCTTCATCGCGGCCAAGGCGCGCCTGGGCGACGAGCTCTCCGGCGGCACGCGGCGCGCGCTCACCGAGGCGATGGTGACCGACGTCCTCATGGCACTGCGGCGCACCGCAGCGGTCGACGAGGTGCTCGTCGTCACCTCCGAGCCGGCCGCCGAGGCGATCGGTCGCGGCTACGGCGCCAACGTCCTGCACGACCCCGAGGACGCCGGCCAGAGTGCCGCGGCGCAGATCGGCATCGCCCATGCCATGGAGTCCGGCGCCACGCGCGTCCTGCTCGTGCCCGGCGACTGCCCGGCGCTCGATCCCGCCGAGCTCACCGCCCTGCTGGAGCGTCCGCAGCTCGGCCGCAGCGTGACGATCGTTCCCGACCGCCACGGCACGGGCACCAACGCGCTGCTGCTGACCCCGCCCGACGTCGTCGAGCCCGCGTTCGGCCCCGGCAGCCGGGAGCGCCACGAGCAGCTGGCGGCCGCCGCGGGGGTGCCGTTCACCGTCGAGGAGATCCCGACGCTCGCGCTCGACGTCGACACCGCGGACGACCTCGCGGCGCTGCGCGAGGCGCTCGCCGCCCGCCGCGGCGGTGCGGCGCACACGCGCGGGATGCTGAGCCGCCTGAAGGGCTGGGGCGCCCCGACCGCAGGCTCGTGATCACGGCCGCCGCGCTCGCGGGGCTGCCGGAGATCGGGCGCGGCGACGACCTCGCCGCGCTGCTGTTCGCGGCGGCGGGCGAGCTGCAGGAGGGCGACGTGCTCGTCGTGGCCCACAAGGTCGTGTCCAAGGCCGAGGGCCGCGTCGTGGCGCTCGCGGACGTTCGGCCGGGCGAGCACGCCGTGGCGCTGGCGGCCGAGCACGGCAAGGACCCGCGCGTCGTCGAGATCATCCTGGGCGAGAGCGCGGAGGTCGTGCGCTCGCGGCCCGGGGTGCTCATCTGCCGCACGCGCCACGGCTACGTCTGCGCGAACGCGGGCGTCGACGCGTCCAATGCGCCCGCCGGCGAGCTCGTGCTGCTCCCGTCGGACCCCGACGCGTCCGCCCGCGCGCTGCGCGGGCGGCTGCGCGAGCTGGCAGGGGTCGCGCCCGCCGTCGTCATCAGCGACTCCTTCGGCCGGGCCTGGCGCATCGGCCAGTGCGACGTCGCGATCGGCGTCGCGGGGCTGGCCGCGGCCGAGGACTGGCGCGGGCGGCGTGACGCAGGTGGGCGCGAGCTGACGGCGACGATCGTCGCGGTGGCCGACGAGGCCGCCGCGGCGGCCGATCTCGCCCGCCGCAAGGACAGCCGCGAGCCGGCGGTACTCGTCCGCGGGCTCGGGCGCCACGTCACCGCCGACGACGGGCCGGGTGCCGCCGCGCTCGTGCGAGCGCGCGGCGAGGACCTCTTCCTCTGAGGGGCCGGCCCTCAGCCGACGTGCTTGACGCTGTAGCTGCGCTTTCCGCCCGGGGTCTCGACGGTGACCGTGTCGCCCGCGCGCGAGCCGACGAGCGCCCGCGCGACCGGCGACTCCGCCGAGAGGCGGCCGGTCTTCAGGTCGGCCTCGGTCGCGCCGACGAGCGTGAACTTCAGCTTCTTGCCCGACGAGTCGTCGACGACGGTGACCGTCGAGCCGAACGCGACGACGTCCGTGGAGACGCTGCGCTCGACCACCCGTGCGGCCCGCAGCCGCTGGTTGAGGCGCAGGATCTTGGTCTCCAGGTGCGCCTGGTCGTCCTTGGCGATGTGGTACTCGGCGTTCTCCTTGAGATCGCCCAGCTCGCGCGCCGCCTTGATGCGCTCGGCCATGTCCGCGCGACCGCGCGTCTCGAGCTGCTCGATCTCCTCGCGCAGCGCCTCGAGGCCCTCGGGGGTGATCTGCTCGGGTTCTAGCATCGGGGCAGACTAGCGCCCCCCGGCCGCCGCCCACGGCGGGCGGGCCGGGTCAGCGGCACACCAGCGAGGAGAAGTCGCGGTGCCCGTGCCCCTTGCGACAGCGCTGCGAGTCGAGGTCGCGGGCGATGACCCAATTGGCGTTCTTGAGCTCCAGCGTGAGCTGGTGGCGCTGGTCCTCGATCCGCTTGTCGCGCACGCCGAAGACGGTCACGGTCGCGGTCGCGTCGGAGTCCGAGGTGCGGCAGGTGTCGACGGTGATCTTGTCGGCGTCGCCGACGGCCTTGGTCCCGACCACGATCGTCTCGACGTGCTTGCGGGCGGCCGAGTCGACCGCCTTGTCGCTGGTCGACAGGCACTTGGTGGACTTCTTGTCGTCGCTGCCGCAGGCGGCGAACGCGACGGCGCAGCACAGGCACACGGCGAGCAGCAGCGGTCTCATCGCGCGCATCGTGTCATGCGGCCGCCTGCAACGCGTAGCGGCGGCGCAGCGCGTACAGCGTCGTGCGCTCGGCGGCCGGGCGGCCGGCGCGATGCGCCGCCTCGACGAGGTCCGCCGGCTCCAGGCGGACGCCGTGATAGCTGCCCGCCAGGCGGCTGATGTTCTCCTCCATGAGCGTGCCGCCGAGGTCGTTGACGCCCCAGCGCAGCGCCTCGGTGGCGGCGTCGAGGCCCATCTTCACCCAGCTGGCCTGCAGGCTCGGCACGCTGCGCCCGAGCGCGAGGCGGAAGGCGGCCGTGTGCTTGAGGTTCTCCTCGCGCGAGATCTCCTCGACGCCGTGCGTGCGGCCCAGCAGCGTGTGAAACGGGATGAAGCTCAGCGGCACGAACTCCGTGATGCCGCCGGTGCGCTCCTGCAGCTCGCGCACGACGCGCATGTGCTCGGCGAGCTCCCATGGCTCCTCGATGTGGCCGAACATCAC
>JAXDFS010000262.1:0-5257 GCA_034665465.1 Solirubrobacteraceae bacterium | reverse complement strand
CTCCTACAACGAGAAGCACAACGAGGCCAACCTCGAGGACAACAAGGACGGCACCGACGACAACCGCTCCTGGAACCACGGCCACGAGGGCGCGTCCGACGACCCCGAGATCATCGCCCTGCGCGAGCGCCAGCAGCGCAACTTCATGGCGACGCTGCTGCTCTCCCAGGGCGTGCCGATGCTGCTCGGCGGCGACGAGTTCGCACGCTCGCAGGGCGGCAACAACAACGCCTGGTGCCAGGACAACGAGATCTCCTGGTTTCACTGGGACATCGACGAGCACGGGCAGCGACTGCTGGACTTCACCAAGCGGCTGATCGCGCTGCGCACCAAGCACCCGGTCTTCCGCCGCCGCCACTTCCTCTCGGGCGAGGCGACGGGCGCCGCCGGGCTCGGGCTGCCCGACGCGTGGTGGTTCCGGCCCGACGGGCGGCGGATGACGCAGCGCGACTGGCAACAGAACGGGCACGTCATCGGCCTGTTCCTCAACGGCCACGAGTTCCCCTACCGCGGCCGTCACGGCGAGCAGATCGTCGACGACTCGTTCCTGCTGCTGATCAACGGCCATCACGAGGACATGACGTTCGTGCTGCCGGGCCGCCGCTTCGGCAAGACCTGGGAGCTCGAGCTCAGCACGGCCGATCCCGACGCCGAGCCGGGGGCACTGACAACCGGCACGCGCGAGCCGCACCTCGTCAAGGCGCGCTCGGTGACGGTGCTGAAGAGGATCGACCCCGCGACGTAGTGGCCGCGCTGCGCGCCACCTACCGGCTGCAGCTCGGCCCCGGGATGGGGTTCGGCGACGTGCGCGCGCTCGTGCCCTACCTGCGCGACCTCGGCGTCAGCCACCTGTACCTGTCGCCGTCGCTGCAGGCGCGCTCGGGCTCGACGCACGGCTACGACGTCGTCGATCCGACCCGCGTGTCGCAGTCGCTGGGCGGGGAGGAGGGCCTGCGAGCCCTGTCCGCCGAGGGCCTCGGGATCATCCTGGACATCGTCCCCAACCACATGGGCACCGGCGACGAGAACCGCTGGTGGGCCGACGAGGCCGAGCGCGTGCGCGTCTTCGACGTCGACCCCGAGACGGGCCACTATCGCCGCTTCTTCGACATCGACGACCTCGCGGGCGTGCGCGTCGAGGATCCGGAGGTCTTCGAGCTGACGCACGCAAAGGTCCTCTCGCTGCTGGCCGACGGCGTGATCGACGGGCTGCGCATCGACCACCCCGACGGGCTGGCCGACCCCGCCGCCTATCTCGACCGGCTCGCGGACGCCGGCGCCGAGCACGTCTGGGTCGAGAAGATCCTGAGTCATTCCCACCCACCCGAAGCACTTCGCGACTGGCCGGTCGAGGGCACGGTCGGCTACGAGTTCCTCAACGACGTCCAGGGCGTGTTCATCGACCCCGCCGGCGAGGCGCCGCTGACGGCGCTGTGGCACGAGCTCTCCGGCGACGAGCGCTCCTTCGACGACGTGGCGCTGGAGGCCCAGCTCCAGCAGGCGACCACGACCTTCACGCGCGAGGTCGACCGCCTGCGGCGCATCCACGACCCCGGCGAGCTCGAAGAGGCGCTCGCGCGGCTGCCGGTCTACCGCACGTACGTGCGCGACGGGATCTTCGAGGACGCCGACCGCGAGGCGCTCGCTGCGGCGGGCCGCCCGGAGCTCTTCGACGACGCGCCGGCGGAGTTCGTCTCGCGCTTTCAGCAGACCTCGCCGCCGGTGACCGCGAAGGGCATCGAGGACACCGCCTTCTATCGCTACCTGCGCCTGCTCGCGCTCAACGACGTCGGCGGCGACCCGGGGCGCTGGGGCATCTCGGTCGCGGACTTCCACGCGGCCAACCTCGCGCGCGCCGAGCGCTTCCCGCGCAACCTGCTCGTCACGCAGACGCATGACACCAAGCGCTCCGGCGACGCCCGCGCGCGGATCGGGGCCCTGTCGGCGATCCCGGAGCAGTGGGCCGAGCACGTGCGGCGCTGGTACGAGCTGACCGAGGAGCTCGTCGTGCGCGGGGCGCCCGACGCCGCCGAACGCTACCTCGTCTTCCAGACGCTCGCCGGCGTGTGGCCGATCGCGCGTGAGCGCCTCGAGGGCTATCTCGAGAAGGCGCTGCGCGAGGCCAAGCGCAACACCAGCTGGGTCGACCAGGATCACGACTGGGAGGAGCGCGTCAAGGCCTTCGCGGTCGCCCTGCTCGACCACCGCCCGTTCCTCGAGGACTTCGAGCCGTTCGCCGCCCGGCTCGCCGCGGCCGGGGAGCGGTCGGCTCTCGGCCAGCTGCTGCTGAAGCTCACGGTGCCGGGGCTGCCCGACGTCTACCAGGGCGACGAGCTCGCCGACCTCTCGCTCGTCGACCCCGACAACCGCCGGCCCGTCGACTGGGACGCGCGGCGCACGGCGCTCGCCGAGCTGCGCGCGGGCGCGCCGCCGACCCGCGAGACGATGAAGCTGCACCTGATCTCGCGCGCGCTGGATCTGCGCGCGCGGCGTCCCGAGGTGTTCGAGGGCGCCTACACGCCGCTGGGCGCACGGGCCGACGTGTGCGCGTTCGCGCGCGGCGACGGCGACGGCGAGGGCGACGTCGTCGTCGTCGTGCCGCTGCGCTCGTCGGGCGAGGGGGCCGCGGTCGCGATCCCGGAGGGCCGCTGGCGCGACGCGCTCAGCGGCGCCGAGCGCGACCTCGACGGCCCTGTCTCGGTCGCCCAGCTCACCGAGCCGCACGGGCTCGCGCTGCTCGAGCGCGTCTGACGGCGCTCGCACATTCGTCTGCGGCGGCAGGAGAGCGCCGCGTGGCTGCCGATAGCACCCTGTGCCCCTCGATCTGCCGGTGCCACGCCGGCCCTACCGGCTCGGCCTGAACCTGCTCGGCGGCGCCGTGCTGCTCATGGCGATCGCCGTGTTCGGCGTCGGCTGGGGGATGGACGTCCCGGCGGTGCGCTCGGTCTTCCCGGGCGCCGTCGGGATGAAGGCCCTGACCGCGCTCGGGCTCGGCGCCGGCGCCGCCGCGCTGCTGCTGCTCGGGGGCGAGGCGGTCGCAGGCCGCCGCAGGTTCGGCCTCGCGCTGGCCGCGGTGCCCGGGCTGCTCGGCCTGCTCGTGCTCTCGGAGTACGTCCTCGGGCTGCCCCTGGGCATCGACGAGCTCCTCTTCACCGACCACGCCGGCCGCGCCGCGGGCATCGCCCACCCCGGCCGCTTCGCGCCGACGACCGGGGCGTGCTTCGTGCTGCTGACGGTCGCGCTGCTCGCGCTCGACCGCGGGCGCGACTGGCGCTGGCGGCCCGCGGAGCTGTGCGCGATCCCGATGGGGATCGTCGCCTGCATGAGCCTCATCGGCTACGCCTACTCGATCCCGGCCTTCTACGGCCCGGCAGCGGCGGCGAAGATGGCCGTCAACACCGCCCTGTGTCTCGTGGCGCTCGCCGCGGCCCTGCTCGTCGCGCGGCCGCGGGGGCGCTTCCTCGAGCTCGCCACGACGACCGATCCGGGCGGCGTCATGGTCCGGCGGATGGTGCCGGTGTGCATCGTGGTGCCGCTGATCCTGGGCTGGCTGCACCTGCGCACGGTCGGCTGGGGCGTGTTCGGCGACGCCGTCGGGACGTGGTGGCTGGCCGCCACGACCGCGGCCGGGCTCGTCGGCGTGATGTGGTGGTGCGCGGGCACGCTGAGCCGCGCCGACCGCAAGCGCCGGATGCTCGAGGCCCAGCTCTTCGAGCTCGCCAACCGCGACGCGCTGACCGGGCTGTTCAACCGCCACCGCTTCGAAGAGGAGCTCGATGCCTTCCTCGCCCGCGCGCGCCGCTACGGGTCGGCCGGCTCGCTGCTGGTCCTCGACCTCGACCACTTCAAGCCGGTCAACGACACGCTCGGCCACGGCGCCGGCGACGAGATGCTGCGTGCGGTCGCCGCCGTCCTCCAGGCGCGGGTGCGCGACAGCGACGTCGTCGGGCGCCTGGGCGGCGACGAGTTCGCGGTCCTGCTGCTGGAGACGACGCCGGCGCAGGCCATGGCCCGCGCCGGCGACCTGCGCGCGGCGATCGCGGCGATCCGGATCCAGACGCCCGGCGGCGTCGGCACCACGACGACGAGCATCGGCGTGGCCGCAGTGCGCGGGGCCTCGGCGCTGGAGTGCTCGGAGCTGCTCGGCCGCGCCGACGGCGCGATGTACGGCGCCAAGCGCGCCGGCGGCGATCGCGTGGCCGCCGCGGGGGCGCAGCTCGCCTACAGCTCGATGTAGGCGCCCATCGTCACGATGCGGCGCTCCGGCAGCCCGAAGTACTCCACTGGGCTCGACGAGGAGCGCGACAGCAGCAGGAACAGCTTCTTGCGCCACCTGGCCATGCTGCGATCGCTGCCGCGCGTGATCGTCATCTGGGAGACGAAGTAGGTCGCGCGATCGAGGTCGACCTCGACCTCGAGCCCCATCGCGGCGGCCTGGCGCAGCGCCGCCGGCACGTTCTTGTCGTCGCCGAAGCCGTAGCTGAGCGTGAGGTGCACGATGCCGTCGTCCTCGTAGCCGAGCTCGTCGACGACCACGCGCGCCGACGCCGGCACGTGAGGCACCCGCCGCGTCTCGACGGACACGATGATCACGCTCTCGTGCAGGACGTGGTTGTGGTCGACGTTCTCGCGCAGCGCCAGCGGCGTCGTGCGCTTGCCGGCGGTCAGGCAGACGGCCGTCCCGGGGGCGCGGTACACCGGCGGCTCCAGGGCCCGGATCTCCTCCACGAACTCGCGCAGCAGCCCCTCGGCCTCGGCGCGCCTGGCGCTGATCAGCTCGCGCCCGCGCTGCCACGTCGTCAGTGCGGTGAACACGACCAGCGCGAGGACGAGCGGAAACCAGCCGCCGTGGACGACCTTGGGCAGGTTGGCGGTGAAGAACGCGAGGTCGACGACGAGGAAGGCGGTCGCGCCCGACAGCACGAGCCACAGCGGCTTGCGCCAGAGCATCCGCACGACGACGAAGAACAGGATCGTGTCGATCGCCAGCGTGCCGGTCACCGCGATGCCGTAGGCCGAGGCCAGGCTCGCGGAGGAGCCGAAGCCGACGACGAGCGCGACCACCGCGGCGTAGAGCAGCCCGTTGACCGCCGGGACGTAGACCTGCCCCTCGGCCTCGGAGGTGTGGCGGATGCGCAGGCGCGGCAGGAAGCCGAGCTGCACCGCCTGGCGGGTGACCGAGAACGCCCCCGAGATGACGGCCTGCGAGGCGATGACCGTGGCGACCGTCGCGAGCAGGACCAGCGGCACGCGCGCC
>JAXDFS010000261.1:0-3317 GCA_034665465.1 Solirubrobacteraceae bacterium | reverse complement strand
TACCTCGGCGGCATGTGCCTGGCCGGCGCCTGCGGGCTGTGGGACACCGGCTTCGGCACCGGCCCCGAGCCGGCGCGCGTGATCATGCACGGCGTGCGCGACCTCGAGGGCGGCGAGCGCGTCGCGCTTGACCTCAGCGGCGTGCACCGCGTCGAGGACCCCGCCCAGCTCGAGGGCCTCGAGCTCTTCGTCCACCTCGACCTCGACGTCCTCGATCCGCTGGCGTTCCCGGCGCAGTTCCCCGCCCCGGGCGGCCTGACGGCCGCGGGGCTGCGCGCGTTCCTCGAGCTCGCGCTCGCGGCCGGGACGCTGGTCGGCGCGGAGATCACGTCGGCGGCGCCCGGGCACGGCGAGATGACGGCCGGCGCGCTCGCGCCGCTGCTGGCGTAGGCGATGGCCGGCGAGCACGAGCCCGCCTCGATCCTGCGCCCGCTCGCCGAGGACCTGCACGCCCGCCGCGCCGCCGCGCGCCTGGGCGGCGGGCAGGATCGCATCGACCGCCAGCACGCCGCGCAGAAGCTCACCGCGCGCGAGCGCATCGGCCTGCTGATCGACGAGGGGACCTTCACCGAGCTCGGCATCCACGCGGGCATCCACCACGCCGTCCGCGGCCTGGACGGGCGCGACGCGCCCGCCGACGGGGTCATCACCGGCTACGGGCGCGTCGACGGGCGGCTCGTCGCCGTCGCCGCGTACGACTTCACGGTCATGGCCGGCTCGATGGGCACGACCGGCGAGCTGAAGGTCGCGCGGCTGCGCGCGCTCGCCCTGACCAAGCGGATGCCGTTCGTCTGGCTGCTCGACAGCGCCGGGGCGCGCATCCAGGAGGCCGTCGGCTCGCTGTTCGCCGCGACGGGCGACCTCTTTCGCGAGGAGGTCGTCGCCAGCGGCGTCATCCCGCAGGTCGCGGCGCTCATGGGGCCGTGCGCGGCGGGCACGGCGTACATCCCGGGCCTGGCCGACTTCGTGCCGATGGTGCGCGGACGCGGCTCGATGGCGCTCGCGGGCCCGCACCTCGTCCGCGCTGCCGTCGGCGAGGACGTCACGCAGGAGCAGCTCGGCGGCTCGCGCGTGCACTGCCGGGTGTCGGGCGTAGGCGATCTGGAGGTCGCCGACGACGCCGAGTGCATCGCGCGCATCCGCCAGTACCTGGGCTTCTTCCCGTCGCACTGCGAGCAGGCGCCGCCCGTGCGCCCCGTCTCCGATCCCGTCGAGCGCATGGACGACGCGCTGCTCGACGTGCTGCCGGCCTCCAACCGCCAGCCCTACGACATGTACGAGGTCATCTCGCGGATCGTCGACGACGGCGACTGGCTGGACCTCAAGCCGCAGTTCGCGCGCTCGATCATCACCTGCCTGGCGCGGATGGGCGGGCGGCCCGTCGGGATCGTCGCCAACCAGCCGCGCCGGCTCGGCGGCATCCTCGACAACGACTCCGCCGACAAGGCCGCGCACTTCGTCACGCTCTGCGACGCGTTCGCGATCCCGCTCGTGTTCCTGGTCGACGTGCCCGGCTTCATGGTGGGGACGAAGGTCGAGGCCGCCGGCATCATCCGCCACGGCGCGAAGCTGCTGCACGCCGTCGCGGCGGCGACGGTGCCCAAGGTCACCGTCGTGCTGCGCAAGGCCTACGGGGCGGGCTACTACGTCATGAACGGCCGCGCCTACGAGCCGGACCTGATCGTCGCCTGGCCGAGCGCCGAGATCAGCGTCATGGGGGCCGAGGGCGCCGTCGAGATCGTCTTTCGCAAGGAGGTCGAGGCGGCCGAGGACCCGGTCGCGAAGAAGGCCGAGCTGATCGCGGCCTATCGCGAGCTCATCGACGTCTACATCGCCGCACGCAACGCGATGATCGACGACGTCATCGATCCGCGCGAGACGCGACCGACGGTCATCCGCGCGCTCGAGATGGCGGAGGGCAAGCGGCTGCAGCGACCGTGGAAGCGCCATGGGGTGACGCCGGTCTGAGCGACGTCCATCCCGCCGCCGCGACCGGCTTCGCGCGCTCGGCGGCGGCCTACGAGCGCGGGCGTCCCGGCTATCCGGACGGCGCGGTCGACCGGCTCGTCGCCGCGCTGCCGGGCCGCGACGTCGTCGACCTCGCGGCCGGGACCGGCAAGCTGACGCGTGCGCTCTGCGCGCGCGGCTGCAGCGTCGTCGCCGTCGAGCCGGTGGCCGCGATGCGCGCGGCGATCGGGCCGCCCGCGCGCGCGGTGTCCGGCACCGCCGAGGCGACCGGGCTGCCGGGTGCGAGCGCCGACGGCGTGACCGTCGGCCAGGCCTTTCACTGGTTCGACGGCCCGCGTGCGCTGGCCGAGATCCATCGCGTGCTGCGCCCCGGCGGCGTCCTGGGCCTGATCTGGAACCGGCGCGCGATGCAGGACGAGATCAATCAGCGCATCGAGGCCATCCTCGGCGCGCACCGCGGCCGCGTCCCGGCGCATCGCAGCGACAGCTGGCGCGAGGCGCTCGCCGGCAGCCCGCACTTCGGGCCGGTCCGCGAGGAGGCGTTCGCCAGCGAGCAGACCCTCGACGCCGACGGGCTCGCCGACCGCTTCGGCTCGGTCAGCTTCGTCGCGTCGATGGAGCGCGACGAGCGCGACGCGCTGCTCGCCGAGGTCCGGGCGCTCGCCGGCGGCGGCGTGGTGACGCTGCGCTACCGCGTCGAGCTGCAGCTCGCCACGCGCCTGGGATGAGGCGCGGCGGGTAGGCCAAATGGCGCATTGACCTGCGCCCCGAGGAGGTCCACAGTGGAAAGTAGCGCGTCCTACTCTTCACACCGCTTCTTTGAGCCTCGACGACCCCGTCATCATCACGTGCGCCATCTCGGGCATGCTCGCCGGCCGCGAGCGGTGCCCGGCGATCCCCTACACGCCGCAGGAGTACGCGGCCGAGGCGCGGCGAATCGCCGACGAGGGCGGCGCGATGATCCACATCCACGCGCGCCGGCCCGACGGCACGCCGTCCTACGAGGTCGAGGACTTCCGCGCGATCACCGAGGCGATCCGCGCCGAGCTGGGAGAGGACGACGTGATCGTCAACTACTCCACCGGCGCCGTCGGCGTCCCGCTCTCAAAGCGGATCGCCTACCTGCGCGAGTTGCGCCCCGACGTCGCCGCGCTGAACATGGGCTCGATGAACTACGCGAAGTACTCGCGTGCGCGCAAGGCGTTCGTCTTCCAGACGGTGTTCGCCAACCCGTTCGACGAGATCGTCGAGCTGCTGGAGGCGATGACCGAGCTCGGGATCCGGCCCGAGCTGGAGTGCTTCGACCTCGGGCACATCGGCTCGATGGAGCCGCTGATCGACATGGGCGT
>JAXDFS010000260.1:0-10086 GCA_034665465.1 Solirubrobacteraceae bacterium | reverse complement strand
CGTCATCGGCGCCGCGGTCGTCCCCTACGGGGTGTACTTCTACTCGTCGGGTGCGAATCGAGGACCGCTGGGGCCCCAAGGACCTCGGGCTGAATCGAGGCGCATGGCGCACCGGCGCCCTACGGTGCCGCGCGGAAGTCGGCCGCCGTCTCCATCAGCGCGCCCACGATCTGCCTGGCGAGCGGGTGGCGGTCGCCAGGCGGGAGCAGTGCGTAGATGTCGCGCCGGCGTAGTGCATCTTTGACGGGGCGTATGGCGACGCCGTCGTAGTCGCCGAGCAGCAGGCTCGGTACCCACCCCACACCGAGTCCGCGGGCGATGAGGCCACGCGTGGCGAGCGGGTCACTGGTCGTCGCCACGATGCGGGGAACGAAGCCTGCGTCGCGGCAGGCCTCGACGAGAAAGCCCTCCGGGGACGGGACGATCCAGTCGTCGTCGGCGAACTGCGCCAGCGAGACCGGGCCGGTCGCCCCAGCGAGTCGATGCTCGGGTGGCAGACCCACCAGGAAGGTGTCCTGGAGCAGGTCACTGCGCTGCGCGCCCGGGAGCTCGCGGCGTTCAGTGGTGGCGTCCTGGTAGCTGATGGCGACGTCGAACTGGCCGCTGAGAAAGCGTGCTTCGAGGGTGCTCGGGGTGACCTCGCTGAGGATGACCCGAAGGTCCGCATGCGTCGTGCGAAGCCGGGCGATTGCGGCTGGCACGAAGCTCGCCAGGGCGGTGGGGAACGAACCGAGGCGCACCTGGTCGCGTCGATCGTCGGCGAGGCCGGCGATCTGCGTATCGGCGAGCTGCAGACGCCACGCGACCTGGTCTGCGTGTTCGAGCAGCACGTCGCCGGCGTGCGTCAGGCGCAGTCCGCCGCGTCCGCGGTCGAGCAGCCGCACGCCGATCTCGGTCTCCAGCAGGGCGACCTGGTGTGACACCGACGGCTGCGAGAGCGACAGCCTCTCGGCCGCCCGCGAGAACGACCGCTCGCGCGCGACGACACGGAAGGTCAGCAGACGCCGTGGGTCCATAGTCAGTGTCTATCAGACCACAACAATCAGTATTGGAATCTATAGTCCATACGGCGCATCATGAGCGTGACACCAGACCCGAACTGAAAGCCAGATATGCCAGACCGCACCCGATCCGCCACAAGGGAGAACCCGTGAGCATCGTCCGCCTTCCCCGCGCGCCGTCGTCGATCGAGGCTGGGGTCGCCTGATGCGCGCCACCATGATGTACCGCGCCGGCGACGTCCGCGTGCAGGACGTCCCCGACGCGACGATCGTCGAGCCGACAGACGCGCTGGTCCGCGTCACCCGCGCCTGCATCTGCGGCAGCGACCTGTGGCCATATGCGTCGATGGAGCCTTCGGAGACCGGCCGAAGCATGGGCCACGAGGCAATCGGCGTGGTGGAGGAGATCGGCTCCGACGTCCGCACGATCAAGCGCGGCGATGTCGTCGTGATGCCGTTCGCGTTCTCCGACGGGACGTGCGCGTTCTGCCATGAGGGGCTGCACACCGCCTGCGTCCACGTCGGGTTCTTCGGAAGCAACGCGACGAACGGCGCGCAGGCCGAGGCGCTGCGTGTCCCGTACGCCGATGGGACGCTCTTCGCGCTGCCCGTCAGCGAAGACGATGCGCTCATGCCGTCGCTGTTGACGCTGTCAGACGTGCTGGGCACCGGCCACCACGCGGCCGTCGTCGCGAAGGTGCAGCCGGGCGAGAGCGTCGGCGTCGTCGGCGACGGCGCCGTCGGGCTGTGCGGCGTGATCGCCGCCAAGCGCCTTGGCGCGGAGCAGATCATCATCATGGGCCGCCACGCCGATCGGATCGAGCTTGCGCGCGACTTCGGCGCCACCGACGTGGTCTCCGAGCGCGGCCAGGAGGCCGTCGAGCGTGTGCGGGAACTCACCGGCGGCTTCGGCGTGCACTCCGTCCTGGAGTGTGTCGGCCACGGCGCGTCGATGGAGACCGCGATCGGCATCGCACGCCCGGGTGGCACGATCGGACGCGTCGGCGTCCCGCAGGAGGAGACGATCCCAGCCTCGCTACCGGCGTTCTTCGCCAACGTCACCATCGGCGGCGGGCCCGCCCCGGTCCGGGCGTACATCGAGGATCTGCTGCCCGACATCCTCGAAGGCCGCATCGAGCCGGGGCGTGTGTTCGACCGCACCGTGGGACTCGACGGCGTCCCGGACGGCTACCGCGCGATGGCCGACCGCGAGTCGATCAAGGTGATGGTCCGGCCGTGACCCCGCCGGTCAGCGACGTCTGATGGACCCCCGTGCGCAGAGTATCGGCCTCGGCTACGGGCAAGCCATCAGCGCCCTGGACCGGCCGCGACATTCGACCGTCGCCTGACCCCGACACAGGAGTGACACATGCAGATCACCCGCAGCGCCATCGAGACCGCCAAAGGCCCAGCCGACTGGTTCACCGGCGACGTCTACATCGACGCAGTCGCCGCCCCCGAAGCCACCTCCCGGACAGGCGCCGCCCTCGTGCACTTCACGCCCGGCGCCCGCACCGCCTGGCACACCCACCCGTATGGCCAGACGATCTACGTGACCGAGGGCATCGGGCTCTGCCAGCGCGAAGGTGAAGGCATCGAGGTCATCCGGCCCGGCGACCGCGTCTACTTCGAGCCCGCCGAGAACCATTGGCACGGCGCAACCGCCGACCGCTTCATGGTCCACATCGCCATCCAGGAAGCCGACGAGACCGGCAGCCCCGTCACGTGGGGCGAGCACGTCACCGACGAGCAGTACGCCACGGCGCCGGCGGCGAAGACGTCGCGCGCCCCCAGGTGATCACGACCTCGTCGCTGCGACCGGCGACTACGAATATGGCCGCTGCGTCCATTGTCGGTGCGCGAGCACCGGTCGATACTCCCGTCGGTCATGACCGACCTCGCGAGGCTTGACCTGCTCGGCCACGCCGAGCTCGTGCGCCTGGGCGAGGCGACGGCGCTCGAGCTCCTCGACGCGGCGATCGCGCGGATCGAGGCCGACCGGCGGCTGAACGCCGTCGTGTGCGACCTGTTCGAGCGCGCACGCGAGCAGGCAGCAGGTCAGCTCGGCGACGGACCGCTCGCGGGCGCGCCCTTTCTGCTCAAGGACCTTGGCGAAGCGTGGGCCGGCGTTCCGGAGCGGATGGGGTCCGTGGCGTTGCGCGGACACGTGTCCGAGCGCACCAGCGCTGTCGTCGCGCGCTACCTCGCCGCGGGCCTCGTCATCGCCGGCAAGACGAACACGCCGGAGTGGGGCAACCACTGCACGACCGAGCCCGTGCTGTTCGGCCCGGCCGTCAATCCGCGGGCTCCGGGTCTGTCTCCCGGCGGATCCAGCGGCGGGTCGGCGGCGGCCGTGTCCGCCGGTCTGGTCCCGGCGGCGTCGGGCGGGGACGGGACGGGCTCGATCCGCGTGCCCGCGTCCTGCTGTGGCGTCATCGGCCTGAAGCCCGCGCGCGGCCGCAAGACCTTCGCGCCTGACGGCGGCCATGGCCTCGAGGGCCTTGTCAACGAGCATGCATTGACGCGCACCGTCCGAGATTGCGCGGCCCTGCTCGACGCGACCGCCGGTCCCGCCCCGGGCGACCCGTACGCGGCACCCGCGCCACCGCAGTCGTGGCTGAAGGCCGTCGAGCGCGACCCGCCGGCGCTGCGGGTGCTGTCGAGCGCCGACGCGCCGTTCGGCGGCACGGCGCATCCCGAGGTCCGGGCCGCGGTGGACGCCGCGGCTACGGCGCTGGAGGCATTCGGCCATCACGTCGAGCTGGGCGCCCCCGCCGTTGATCCGGAGCCGACGATCGACGCCGTAGCGGTCCTGCACCAGGTGTCCAACCTCGAGCTGTTCGCGCTCGCCGAAGCCGTTCTCGGGCGGCCACCCGACCGTCACGAGCTCGAGCCCACGGCCTGGGAGATGCTCGAGGAGGGCCGCAGCGTCAGCGGCGAGCGTTATGCCGGCGCGATCGCCACCATCCACGCCCAGGGGCGCCGCTTCGCCACCAGCCTCGTCGGCCACGACGTGCTGCTCGTCCCGACGCTGCTCACCGCCGGAGCTCCGCCGCTGGGCCTCCTCAACCAGCCCCGCGGGTCCACCCAGGAGTTCTTCGCCGTCGAGTTCGCGACCACCGGCTGGACCCCGATGGCCAACGTGTCGGGGTTCGCCGCCATCTCGCTGCCGCTCGCTGCGACCGCCCTGGGACACCCGATCGGCGTGCAGCTCATGGCACCCGCCGAGACCGTGCTGCTCAAGCTCGCCGCGCAGCTCGAACGGGCGGGACTTCTGCGTGCACCGCGGTGAGCTCAGATCAGGAGCGACTTCGGGCGCGCGCGCCGACGGATCCGGGCACGTCGCCGGCGGCTGACGCGGTCCGCTCGACGAACGCAAGCGCGGTTTGCGCCACCTCGCGCCAGCCGCTGTCGATCGTGAGGGCGTGCCCACGGCCCGGGATCTCGGTGATCTCGGTGATGGCGGGGTTGCGCTTCTGCTTCTTGTAGGAGGCGTTGGCGATCGCCCACGGGACGGTGTTGTCCTTCTCGCCGGAGATGATCAGCAGCGGCCCGCGCTCGGGATTCTTGCTGTTGACCTTGGCCTCGGTCCACGGGTTCAGGTTGGCCGTCGCGGCTTGAAAGAGCGGGGCGCCGGCGGCGGGCACGGCGAAGGTCTCGTAGAGCTCCCTGGCCTCGTCCTCGCTGACGGCGTTGGCGAAGCCGAAGCGAAACTGCTCGTACGTGAGCGGGACCGCGCGGCTGCGGTTGGCGGGGTTGCCCAGCACCGGGAAGGCGGACTTCAGCGCGGAGATCGGCAGCGGGAGCACGCCGCGAAAGGGCGCCGGGTCGATTGCGACCGTCGCCGACGCCAGCCCGCGACCGGCGAGGATCTGGGCGAGCAGCCCCCCGAAGGAGTGCCCGACGACGATCGGCCTGCGGTCCAGTCCGCGGATGATCTCCTCGAAGTGGTCGGCCACCTGCCCGACGGTCTTGTGGGCGAACGTCTTCGGATGCGCATTGGCCTCCTCGACGGTCGCCGGGTCATCCGGCCAGCCCGGTGTCAGGGCCGTGTAGCCGGCGTCCTCGAACAGCCCCGCCCACCGGTCCCAGCTGCTCGGCAGCAGCCAGAGGCCGTGGACGAACACGACCGGGGGCAGCCCCGTGGCGTTCGCGTGCTTGACCTGGCCGCGCTCGTGGTCGGTGATGGTCGACGTGCCGGTCGGCGTCTGCTCGGGCATCGTCTTGCTCCTCGTCCTCGGGGTGGCACTGCGCATGACGCTGTGAACCGATCGGTACTTGCGTGGAGGCCACCGTACCGCGGCCGTGGGAGGCCCTCGAGCAGCCGACCGCGCGGCCGGCCTGTGAATGGCGACGTCACCCAATGGCGGCGCGGTGGTTGCTGCCGGGTGGCCGCGTCCGAGTCGCCCCGATACGCTGCGTGCGTGTCTGGAGAATGGCTTGGCACCGACGTCCCGCTGCATGCACACCACGAGCGCCCCGCAGGCATGGGCCTGCACATCTGCGCTGTCGTGCAGCGCGGGTCCAGCTCCCCCAGCGAGTACGTCGAGGTCGTCAACGACGGAGCCGAGCCAGTGGCCGTGACCGGGCTCGAGCTGACGGACTGCCCCGCGCAGCACCACGAGCACGTGTACTCGTTTCCGGAAGGCGAGCTCGCCGCCGGCCAGACCGCCTACGTCTACAGCGGGAAGGGCACGAGCCAGCGCACCCGCAACGGCGACCTGATCCTGTACGCCGGTCTGAAGGCTCCCGTCTGGAAGGACGAGTCACACGTCGCGTACCTGCGCCACCCGGATGGCAGGATCATCGACACGATGCACGCCGGGCGGCCGCCGCGCCACCCCGACGGCCATTAGTGGCCGCCGGGCTGCGCCGGCGCGTGGGATGAGAGCACGCATGGTCGATGACCAGACCGCCGCCGGGTCGCACAGCCTCGGCGACCTGCTACGCCGTTCGGCGCGGCGCGCGCCCGACAAGCCCGCTGTCGTCGACGGCGCGCGACGCCTGTCCTTCGCCGAGCTCGACGCAGCGGTCAACCGCACCGCCAACGCCGTCGCCCAGCGTGGTGTACGGCACGGCGACCGCGTCGCCGTGTTGTCGCGCAATCGCCTCGAGTTCGTCGTGCTGAACTTCGCGCTGGCCCGTCTGGGCGTGGTCATGGTGCCGATCAACTTCATGCTCAACGGGGCGGAGGTCGCGTACATCCTGCGCCACAGCGGCGCGGTCGGTCTGGTTGCCGAGGACGGGCTGCACGAGGTCGCCGTCGAGGCGCTCGCCCACGTCGATGCCGGGCAGGTCGGTCTCCTCGGGTGGTTGGGCGCCGCGGGCGCGGCCCCGCCCGATGGCTGGGAGCACGCCGCGTCCTGGCTCGAGCATCCCGACGACGACCCGCCGCAGGTGCCGGTCGCCGACACCGACCCCTTGCGGTTGATGTACACCAGCGGGACCGAGTCGCGGCCGAAGGGCGCCATCCACTCCAGCCGCTCGCTGATCGCCCAGTACGTCAGCTGCATCGTCGGCGGCGAGATGACGCCCGACGACGTCGAGGTCCACGCGCTGCCGATGTACCACTGCGCCCAGCTTGACTGCTTCCTCGGCCCCGACATCTACCTCGGCGCCACCAGCATCATCCTGCCGGCACCCGACCCCGAGCGTGTCCTGGCGGCCTTGCAGGAGCACCGGGCGACCAAGTTCTTCGCGCCCCCGACGGTATGGATCGGGCTGCTGCGCAGCCCGGCGTTCGACACGGCCGTCCTGTCGTCGCTGCGCAAGGGCTACTACGGCGCGTCGCCGATGCCGATCGAGGTGCTGCGGGAGATGCAGCGACGCCTGCCCGACCTTCGCCTGTGGAACTTCTACGGCCAGACCGAGCTCGCGCCGCTGGCCACCGTCCTGGGCCCCCACGAGCAGGTCTCCCATGCGGGGTCGGCGGGGCGCCCGGTGCTCAACGTCGAGACGCGCGTCGTCGACGACGGGGGCCGGGTCGTGCCGGTCGGTCAGGTGGGCGAGATCGTGCACCGCAGCCCGCAGGTGACCGGCGGCTACTGGCACGATCCGGCCAAGACTGCAGAGGCCTTCGCGGGCGGGTGGTTTCATTCCGGGGATCTGGGCGTCATGAGCGAGGACGGCCATCTCTCCGTCGTCGATCGCAAGAAGGACATGATCAAGACCGGGGGAGAGAACGTCGCCAGCCGGGAGGTGGAGGAGGTGCTCTACGAGCATCCCGCAGTCGCCGAGGTGGCGGTGTTCGCGCTCCCGGACGCGCGCTGGGTCGAGGCGGTGACCGCGGCCGTCGTCGTCCGCGACGGCGCGTCGGTCGCAGCCGAGGACCTCCGCGCCCATTGCCGGGGCCGGCTGGCTGCGTTCAAGACCCCAAAGCGCGTGATCCTCGTCGACAGCCTTCCGAAGAACCCCAGCGGGAAGATCCTCAAGCGCGAGCTGCGCGAGCGCTTCGGCGACGCCTGACCAGGCAACCGCGCCATTCGCACCCGACATCGAATGGCCGATCGGCAGCGGTGCGTGTCAGGCAACGACATCGGGCGGTGCGCCGTGGCCGCCGCCCCCGGGCGTCTCGAGCGCCAGGCGATCGCCGGCGCGCAGCTCGCCCGTGACCTTGGGGGCCAGCTCCTCGCCGTTGAGCAGGTTGCGGCCCTTGGCCCCCGGCTAGCCGCCCGACGCGCCGGCGGGGGCATGGCGGCGGCGCTCGGTGATGAGCGAAAAGGCCATCGGCTCCAGCGCCTCGAGCTCGCGCACCACCCCGTCGCCGCCGCGGTGCTCCCCCGCGCCACCGGAGCCGCGGCGGATCGCGTACCGGGTCACGCGCAGGGGGAACTCGAGCTCGAGCGCCTCGACCGGTGTGTTGAGCGTGTTGGACATCGCGACGTGGACGCCGCTGGGGCCGTCGGCGTCCGGGCACGCGCCCTGGCCGCCGCCGAGCGTCTCGTAGTAGGTGAACTCCTCGGTTCCGAGGGTGAGGTTGTTCATCGTGCCCTGGCCGAGCGCGCGACCGAAGGCGGCCAGGACGAGGTCGGCGACGCGGCTGGAGGTCTCGACGTTGCCGCCCGCGACCGCCGCCGGCGAACGGGCGTTCAGCAGCGAGCCCTCCGGCGCGCGCACGTCGATCGGGCGATGGGCGCCGGCGCTGGGCGGGACGTCGGGGTCGGTCAGGACGCGCACCGCGAAGTACGCCGCCGAGCGCGTGACCGCCAGCGGGCAGTTGAGGTTGCCGTGGTGCTGGGCGGCGCTGCCGGCGAAGTCGAGGATCAGGCTGTCGCCCTCGACGGTGGCGACGAGCCGCAGCTCGAGGTCGCCGTCGATGCCCTCGAGCACGTCGCGCGCCTCGCGCGGCCCGTCGGGCAGCGCGGCCAGGCAGGCGCGCGTGCGCCGCTCGGCGTAGTCGAGCACCGCAGCCGTCGCCTCGCGCAGCGCCTGCGCGCCGAGGCGGTCGGCGAGCTCGCTGAGGCGCTTGGCGCCGATGCGGTTGGCGGCGAGCTGCGCGCGCAGGTCCGCCCGGCGCTGCTCGGGCTGGCGCATCTGCACCACGAGCTCGTCGATCGCGGTGTCGTCGAGGACGCGCGGCGCGATGACGACGCCCTCCTCGTCGAGCGTCGTGGAGTCGGCCGGCATCGAGCCCGGGACGCGACCGCCGACGTCGGCGTGGTGGGCGCGGCTGGCGGCGAAGCCGAGCAGCTCCCCGCCCTCGGCGAGCACGGGAGTGACGACGGTGATGTCGGGCAGGTGGGTGCCGCCGCGGTAGGGGTCGTTGAGGATCCAGGGCCGGCCGCCGGCATGGTCCTCGCCGAGCACCGCGGCGACCGAGGCCGGCATCGCCCCGAGGTGGACCGGTATGTGCTCGGCCTGCATGACCATCTCGCCGGCCGGGTCGAACAGGGCCGTCGAGCAGTCGCGGCGCTCCTTGATGTTCGCCGAGTGCGCGCTGCGGATGAGCGTGGCGCCCATCTCCTCGCAGGCGGCGCGCAGCGCGCCGGTGACGACCTGCAGGTCGATCGGGTCCAGGGTCATCGGCGCGCCCGCTCGAGCACGATCGTGCCCGCGTCGTCGACCTCGCCGGCCCAGCCGGGCGGGACGGCGAGCGTCGCCTCCGCCAGCTCGCAGATCGCCGGGCCCTGCACCCGCTCGCCGGGCGCGGGATCGCCACGCACGATCTCGGCGTCGTGGCACTCGCCGTCGAAGACGACGTCGCGGCGCGAGCGCGTGCAGCCGGCCGCGCCGTCGCCCGCGGCGAGGTCGAGCTGGGGCCCGGGCACGGTCGCGCTGGCCCGGATCGTCACGACCTCGATCGGCGTCTGGGCGTCGCGGTAGCCGTAGCGCTCCTCGTGCAGCGCCTCGAAGGCGTCGCGCAGCGTCGTCAGGTCGGCGTCGGGCAGGCCGCGCAGCGTGAGCTCGTGCGCTTGGCCGCGGTAGCGGACGTCGTGGGCGAGATCCACCTGCGCGTCGTCGTCGCCGAGCGTCGCGTGGGCCGCCGCTGCGAGCTCCTCGCGTGCCCGCGCGAGCGCGTCCTCGGTCAGCGCGTCGCCGGCGAGCAGCACGGTGCGCTGCTCGGTGGCGCGGCGGTCGGCCGCGGCGAGGCCGAGCGCGCTGAGCACGCCGGAGGCCCGCGGGCAGAGGATCGTCGTCATCCCGAGCTCGGCAGCGATCGCCGCGGCGTGCAGCGGCCCGGCGCCGCCGAAGGCCAGCAGCGCGAAGCGCCGCGGGTCGATGCCCTGCTCGACGGTCATGACGCGCAGCGCGCGCACCATCTCGGCATCGGCCACGCGCACGATGCCCTCGGCGCAGGCGACCGGGTCCAGGCCCAGCTCGCCGGCGAGCGCGCCGACGGCGCGCTCGGCCGCCTCGCGGTCGAGGTCCACGCCGCCGGCCAGCGGCGCGCCGGCATCGAGGCGGCCGAGCAGCAGGTTGGCGTCGGTGACCGTCGGCTCCTCGCCGCCGCGCCCGTAACACGCGGGGCCGGGCTCGGCGCCCGCGCTGCGCGGCCCGACGCGCAGCGCCCCGCCGGGATCGCGCCACGCGACCGACCCGCCGCCCGCGCCGACCGTGTGGATGTCGACCATCGCCAGCGCCAGCG
>JAXDFS010000259.1:0-10936 GCA_034665465.1 Solirubrobacteraceae bacterium | reverse complement strand
CGAGCGCGGGCGGCGCGTGGCGGTCGTGCTCGACGAGTTCCAGGAGGTCGTCGCGATCGATCCCGGGCTGATGCGGCTCATGCGCTCCGTCTTTCAGGAGCAGCCCGACGTCGCCCACGTCTACCTGGGCAGCAGGCGCCACATGATGGCCCGGATCTTCGACGACGAGAACGAGCCGTTCTGGCGCTCGGCCAAGCAGATGGCGCTGGGGCCGATCGCGCCCGACCTGTTCGTCGCCTACGCCGCGGCGCGCTTCACGCAGACCGCCAAGGCGCTCGGCCATGCGGCCGCCCAGGGCGCGCTGCAGATCACCGGCGGGCACCCGTACGCGACGCAGGAGCTCCTGTACTTCCTCTGGGAGGCGACGGCGGCCGGCGAGACGGCCGGCGAGGTCGAGCTCGCGCGCGCGCTCGACGCGACGCTGCGCTCCGAGCACACGCATTTCAGCCTGCTGTGGGAGCGCTCGGCCGCCGCGCAGAGGATGGTGCTCCAGGCGCTTGCCGCCGAGGCGCCCGGGCACCCGCTGTCGGGCGACTACCGCCGGCGCCACGGCCTGCCGTCGACGGCGACCGTGCAGACGGCGCTGGCCGCCCTCGTGCGCGCCGAGACCGTCAGCCGCGAGGGCCGTGGCACGTATGTGATCGCAGAGCCCTTCCTTGCCGGCTGGATCACCCGCCTGCAGAGCTGATCGCTCACAAGATGGCGCGCCGCCGGGGAAGACCCGTCGGTCGCGCCTGGCTACACTCGTTGGCCATGGGCCTCCCGCCGCTCCAGAACCGCCCCTGCGGCGGTCGCTACGGGGACATCGTCCAGGCGATCGGCAACACGCCCCTCGTCGAGCTCAAGCGCCTGAGCCCGAAGCCGGGCGTGCGCATCTGGGCGAAGATGGAGTCCGCCAACCCGACCGGCTCGGTCAAGGATCGCGTCGCGCGCGCGCTCATCGAGAGCGCCGAGGAGCAGGGGCTCATCAAGCCCGGCCAGACGATCCTCGAGCCGACCTCCGGCAACACCGGCATCAGCCTCGCGATGATCTGCGGGCGCAAGGGCTATCCGCTGAAGGTCGTCATGCCCGACAACGTGACGCCCGAGCGCACCCAGCTGCTGGAGATGTACGGCGCGCAGATCGTCTACAGCCCCGGCAACCAGGGCTCAAACGGCGCGGTCGCGATGGCCATCGAGATGGCCAAGGACACCGAGACGTACTACATGCCCTACCAGTACGGCAACGAGGCCAACCCGCTCGCGCACTACAACGGGACGGCCAAGGAGATCCTCGAGGAGCTCGACGAGATCAGCGCCTTCGTCGCAGGCCTGGGCACCGGCGGAACGCTCATGGGCAACGGGCGCCGCTTCCGCGAGGAGTTCGGCGACGCCGTGAAGATCGTGGCCGCCGAGCCGATGCAGGGCGAGCCCGTGCAGGGCCTGCGCTCGCTCGACGACGGCTTCATCCCGCCGATCATCGATCTGAGCATCCTGGACCGCAAGATCTTCGTCACCAACAGCGACGCGATCATCTGGACGCGCAAGCTGCTCGACGAGGAGGGCATCTTCGCCGGCGTCTCGTCGGGCGCGATCGCCCGCGTCGCCGTCCGGATCGCGAACGAGATCGACGAGGGCAACGTCGTCTTCATCGTCTGCGACGACGGCTGGAAGTACCTGTCCTCCGGCATCTACAACAAGCCGCTGGAGGAGATCGAGAACCTAGACTCCACCGTCTGGTGGTAGACCTGCGGGCGCGCGGCGCCCGCGGTGGCCCGGTTTTCGACAGAGAGGCTCGCATGGACATCGACGGCCTTCTGCGCGACCCGCTGTCGCGCAGGCGCCTCTTCGGCATGGTCGGCGCGAGCGCCGCGGGCACCATGGCCGTCTCGCTCGCCGGCTGCGGCGACGACACGAAGAACCCGAACGTCCGCACCGCGCCCGACGAGTCCGACTCGGCCGACATCGAGCTGCTCAACTCGGTGCTCGACCTCGAGTTCATGACGATCGCGGCCTACAAGGCCGTCGCCGGGCAGCTGCGCGCGAGCGCGCTGCAGACCGCCAAGGGCTTTCTCGAGCAGGAGCAGGAGCACGCCGACACGCTGTCGCAGGCGATCGCCGACCTCAAGGGCGTTCCGAACACGGCGCAGACCTCCTACGACTTCCCCGTGCTGCGCTCCCAGCGCGACGCCCTGCGCTTCGCCGTGCGCCTGGAGAACAATGCGATCGCGGCGTACATCGACGTGCTGCCCAAGCTCTCGCAGGGGCCGCTGCGCTCCACCGCCTCGGCGATCCTCACGTGCGAGGCCGAGCATGTCAGCGTGCTGTCGGGCCATCTGGGCGAGCGCCAGGCCCCGTCGGCGTACGTCGTCGGGCAGCCCGCATGACCGGGCCGGCCCGCATCGTCATCGCCGACGGGGACGCCGACAGCGCGCAGGTCGCGGCCTTCGAGCGCGACCGCCGCGAGCTGCTGCGCCGCGGCCTCGGGCTGGGCGGCGCGGTGATCGCGGCGTCCTCGATCCCGCTGCTGCTGGGCGTGCGCGACGCCTTCGCGGCGGGCGACACGGACACGGCGCTGCTGGAGCGCGCGATCACGCTCGAGCGCACGACGATCCTCGCCTACGACACGCTCATCGCCGGCGGGCTGCTGTCGGCCCGCATCACGCGACTCGCGCAGCTCCTGCGCAGCCACGAGCGGCGGCACACGGCGACGCTCACGAAGGCGCTCACCGACCTCGGCGGTACGCCGCCACCCGCGCCGGCGGGCACCGGGGCCGTCGACAAGGTCGTCAAGGGCCTCGCCGCGGTCAGGACCGAGGCCGACGTGCTGGGCTTCGCGATCGAGCTCGAGACGGCGGCTGTCGGCGCGTACTACGACGCGCAGGCGAAGTTCGTCGAGGCGCGGCTGCTGCAGTCCGCCGCCTCGATCATGGGCTCCGAGGGCCAGCACCTCGTGCTGCTGCGCCAAGCGGCCCATCGACCGCCGGTTCCCAACGGCGTCGAGACGGGCAAGCCGTAGCGCATAGATCCGTCAATTTGGCACCGGCACATCTGGCAGGCACGTATGCGCGTATACGCAGGCACCTGCCTCTACCATGAGGCGACCCCCACTGCAGCCATAGGAGCCTTGAAACCATGCCATTCAACATCGGACCGATGGAGCTCATCGTCGTCCTCGTCATCGCCCTCGTCGTGCTCGGGCCCAAGAAGCTTCCGGAAGTCGGCAAGTCGCTCGGCAAGGGCATGCGCGAGTTCAAGGAGTCGCTGTCGAACATGAGCGGCGACGACGACCACGAGGACACCAAGTCCAAGAGCCTCAACGCGTAGGCAGGTGAGGATCGCCCGCGCCCTGCTCGACGAGGTGGTCGCGCACGCCGTCCGCGACGCGCCCGACGAGTGCTGTGGCGTGATCGCCGCTCGCGACGGAGCGGCGACCGCGGTGCACGCGGCGGAGAACCTCGCCGCGAGCCCCTTTCGCTTCGAGATCGACGGCATCGTGCTCATGCGCCTCATCGACGGCTTCGAGGAGGCGGGCGAGGATCTCGCGGCGATCTACCACTCGCACACGCGCTCGGAGCCGTTTCCGTCGCAGACGGACATGAACTTCGCGGCTCTGTGGCCGGGCGTGGAATGGCTCATCGTCGGCGTGTCCAAGAACGCCGAGCCGGTCGTGCGCAACTACCGCATCGAGGGCGGCGTGATCGCGGAGGCCGAGCTCGAGGTCACGTGACGCAGATGGGCCCGCAGCCGCTCGTCTGCCCAAGCTGCGCCGAGCCCCACCCGCTCGACGCGCGCTTCTGTCGCCTGTGCAACATGCCGCTCGTCTACGACGAGACGCTCGGCGCCGGCGAGCCGCTGACTCCCAAGCAGGAGCGCGCCCGCAAGATCAAGCCGCAGTACGCCGAGGGACCGCTCGTCCGCGCCGCCGGGGCGCAGAACCAGGCCGAGGCGGAGTTCATCCAGGGGATGCTGCTGGAGGAGGGCGTGCCGTCGGCCCTGCAGCGCACGCGCGGCTTCGACGTGCCCGACATGCTCGCCGCCGGCCCGCGCGACGTGATGGTGCCGCAGTCCGGCTACGCGGTCGCCCGCGAGGTGCTGCTGCAGGCCGAGATCGTCACGGACGAGCGGGCGGCGCCGACGCCCCCGGCCCGCGTGCTGGCGGGGCTGCTGGCGGCCTGTGCGATCGTCGCGCTGATCGCCTGGATCGGGACGCACCTGGGCTAGCATGGCCCGCATGGCCGCGACGGTGGGGCAGGGAACCAGGGACGACCCGTGGGTGCTCAAGACCCCGCCGGGCACGTCGGAGTACACGATGTACCGCGACGAGGCCGCCGATCCCCCGGCGCTGGTCTGCCAGGTCGGCAAGACGACGTTGAGCTACCGGCTGCGCGCGCTCGACGACCTCCACGCGATGCTGCGCGAGCACGGCGACTGGATGGCGCTCGGCAGCGCGGACGAGAACAAGCCCGCAAAGGAGGGCACGGTCGAGGCCTGGGGCCGCGACGGGTCCAACCCCGTGGGCGGCTGGTACGGGCTGAAGAAGGGCTTTCGCGGGCGCTTCGGGATGTACGTGCCGCCGCTGATGGAGGCCCTCGGCCTCGCGGAGGTCGAGCACAACGCGCGCAACAACCGGATGCGGGCGGTGTAGGGCCCCGCCCGAGGCTACCGCCCGGCCAGGCGCGACAGATGCGCGCGCCAGGTGCCCTCCGTGTGCACGAGGGCGCGGCCGTCGAATGAGGCGATGAGCGCTTCGCGCGGCCCGCCGCGCGGCAGCGAGCGGAGCAGGTCGACGACCCGCGCGACGCCCTGCTCGCGCGCGATGAGGTCGATGACCGTGCCGCCGAGCAGGGCGGCATCGCGCAGGCGCGGCGGGAACTGCGGCCGCGCGCCCTCGCGCAGGCGGCGGGCGATCGCCGGGCGCGCGTACGCGGTCTGCCCCGAGAACCACTGCCCGGCGCCGGCGACGAGCCACGCCCAGCGGATGCAGCGCGCCGTGCTGCGTGGCGTCCAGGGCGGCGCCAGCTCCGGGTTGCACTCGGCGACGACGAGCTGGACGTACAGCGCGGCGGGGGTGAGCAGGAGCATCTCGCGCGAGCCCTCGGTGTTCGCCGCGCGCTCGGCCAGCAGGCGCGGCGCGAGCACGTGCACGGTGCCGCCGCCGGTCCAGCCGGCGAGATAGCGCCGCGCGACCGGCGAGCTCGCGAGCCGCGCGACCGGCAGGAAGGGCTGGGCGATGTCGAGCTGGGTGCGGCTCGAGTGCACGACGACGGTGACCTCGGCGGGCAGCGCCGGGAAGACGGCGGCGAGGCGCTCGCGCGCGTCCTCGAGCAGCTCGAGCACGCTGCGCACGCCGGCTGCCTCGTGCTCGTCGTGGCGCGCGGTGAAGTTGCGCGAGCTCGACTCGACCCAGGACGACATCTCCCGGGAGTTTCGCGCCGTCGCCGCGGCGCCCTGCCTCACAGCCGCGGCCGGTGCCCCTGGACCTCCACCGCCTGCTGGTAGGTGGGCCGGTTCTGCCAGCCGATCAGCGGCTGGGTGATGCCGCCTGTGGGCTGGAAGGCGATCGCGTCGAAGCAGGTCTGGTCGCCGGCGCGCCCGGCGTCGGCGCACGTCTTGTCGGCGTACAGCCGGGCGGGGTCGTCCTGCAGCGCGTCGGCGAGCGCCGAGAGCAGCACGGCACGACAGCGCGCCCGGCTGCCGCCACCGCAGTAGCGCTTGGAGTAGGGCTGCGCGACGTGGCGCCCGAGCACCCGGCGCAGGTCCTTGGCCGCATAGCCGTACCAGCCGGTCTGGTAGGCCGAGCCGCGGTGCAGGCCGCCGTTGTTGGGCTCGTTGTCGAGCTCGTGGGCTGCCTGGAGGCGGTCGAAGAGCTCGGCCCCGAGCGAGGGCTCGAACTCGGCGTGCATCCAGCGCGGCCAGAAGGCGTCGAGGATGCGGATCGCGTCGGCGTGCTCGTAGCGGCCGTCGCCGTCGCGGTCGCGGCGGTGCGATCCGTCTGCGACCCACGCGCGCAGCTGCGCGACGGCATCGGCGAGCTTCGGGTCCTCCGGCGTGCCGATGACGTCCAGCGCGAGCGGCAGGACGCTCTCGGCGCGCAGGTCGGTCGTCGCCGCCTCGCCCATCGCCTCGACGAGCCCCGGCAGGTCGATCTTCGCCGGCCCGGCGATGCGTGCCTCGATCTCCTGGTCGAGCATCTGCGACCGGTAGACCGAGGAGTACAGGTCCGTGTCCGAGCCGGCGTAGCCCGGCGCCTGCTTGTTGTTCCACGACGTCAGATACGGCTGGCCGTCGATCGCCTGCGGGTGCTTGGCGAACGACGTGTAGGCCGCGGTGACGCGCGCGGGATCGAAGCCGCGCCAGGGCAGTCGCGCCGGCGTCGGCAGCTGGCCGGTGACGCCCTTGGCGCGCTGTGGATTTGCGCCGGAGTTGAAGTACGCGATGTCGCGGTCGTCGGCGTAGAGCCAGTTGAACGTGTAGCCGATCCGCGAGGCCGCGCGCTGGAAGTCGCGGGCGTCGCGCATCCTGGACGGGTCGTCGAAGTCCGAGAAGCCGAGCGCCGAGTCGAACTCGTGCATGTACGTCGAGCGCAGCTGTGTGTAGATCACGGGCCGGCCGGCGATCGTCGCCCGGCCGGTGACAAGTCCCATCCTGGTTCGCTGCGCGCGCAGCGTCTGCCTGCCGGCGGGCGTCGAGTCGGCGACCGTCGGCGACCAGCGGTTGACGCGCTCGAGCGTCTCGATCGGCTCGCAGCCGCCGCGGAACAGGTAGTGCGTCGAAGCCGTCGTCGGCCTGCTGCCGTCGGGCTCGCAGAGGTCCAGCGCGAAGGTGTCGATGATGTCCTGGCCCGCGGAGGTCGCGCTCCAGGCGTAGTCGGGGCCGCGGCCGAGCTGGACGTAGAGGTTCACGCCGGGGAAGGCCGCACCGCGAGCGTCGATGCCGGGCGCGTGGACGTCCTGCTCCATGAGGATCTGCGGCGAGAAGTACCCCGTCTGGGGGCCGAAGACCGCCAGCGGCCGCCCGCTCGCCGACTCGCTCGCCGAGACGACCAGCGCATTGGACATCCCATGCGGGCTGAGCAGGCCCGCGAAGAGCCCGTCGCGTGCACTGCGCGGCGCCGCGCGCGTACCGGGCGCGACCACCGTCGTGAGCCGCAGCGAGCCGGCGTCGGCGAGCGCGAGGCCGCCCCTGGCCGGATGCTTCGGCGGCGTCTGGTAGGGGAAGCGCCGGCCGCGCACGGTCGTGGGCGCGTCGGCGTCCTCGTAGGCCGCCCACTGGCGCCACAGCAGCGGCCCGCGCCGCCGCCCGAAGCGGGCGATGAACGTGCGGCGCAGCTCCATCTGCGTGAGCTCGTCGCCACCGCCCTTGCCGAAGATCCCGCCGACGAGCGACGCCGTCGCGATGACGTCGGTCACCTTCCACGGGTCCGGGCCGAGCGGGTGCCCGATCGCGGCGTACTCGCCGGGCATCTTCGTGACGTCCAGCCGCGCCTCGCCGATGTAGGCGTTGACGCCGGCGACGTAGCTCGCCAGGTCCTCCTGAAGCCGGCGCCCGTCGTCGCCGTAGGCGTCGTCGAGGTCGTCGGCCTGGCGCTGCAGGTCGGCCTCGGTATAGGGCGCGGTCTGCCACTGCGCCTGGTCCTGGGCGCGGTTGCCGGGCGCGCCGCCGGCGAACGAGCTGAGCTGGCCGCGGCCGGCATGGCGCAGGGCGTCCATGAAGAACAGCCGGTCCTCGGCGCCCACGTAGCCGAGGCCGAACATGGCGTCGGCGCGCGTCGTGCCGTAGACGTGCGGGACGCCGAAGGCCTCGTCGCGGGTGATCGTCAGGCCGGGCCGGGGGCTGTATGCCCGCGCCTGGCCGCCGGGCGGGCTGCCGAAGCTCGAGTCCTTGAAAAGCGCCGGGAGGTTGTCGGCCGTGACGCCGGGCGTCGCGCTGAGCAGGCGCTCGTACATCGCGAGCTGGTCGTCGTTGTGCGACGGGCGCGCGCCGGTCGCGAGGAAGGCGGCCAGCTCGACGACGTTCGTGCGCCCGTTGGCGCCGGGCGCCAGGACGTCACGAAAGCCGCCGAAGTCGCCGGCCCGGTAGGCCTGGACCTGGGCGCCGGCGGGGGCGGCGAGAAGGCACGTCGAGGCGGCGACCGCGACGGCGATGAGCAGGCGGGCGGACAACGTGACCCCGCCGCGAACCCTACCGTCGCACGGCTGCTCAGACCGGCGGTTGTGAGGACTCGTAGTCCAGCTCCGTGCGGATCCCGCGGGCGAGCAGGATCGCATTGGCCTCCTCCAGCGAGCCGGCCTCGCCGACGAGCACCGCGCAGCGGGCGGCGCTGCGCAGCGCCACGAGCGGGTCCAGGAAGAACACGAGCCCGCCGACGGGCGTCAGCGAGACCGTCCGGCGCCCGCGGCGGATCGTCGTCACGCCGGTCTCGCCGTGCGCGCAGCGCAGCGCCATCGCGCTCGCCTCGGTCGGGACCTCGGCGACCGCCGCGTCCAGCCGCGCGAGCTGCTCGTGGCCCGGCCCCCAGGTGCCCAGCAGGCCGCCCGCGGCCGCCACCTCGGCGACGCGCTCGAGCACCTCGCCGGGCGACAGCTCGCCGTCGCAGCCGGCGCCGAAGACGGCCAGCAGCACGGTCAGGCCGGCGGCCGCGAGCGCGGGGGCGGCCGCCAGGCAGACGGCATCGGCGAGCGGGCTGGCGAGCCCCGCCTCGTCGCCGTGGCCGAGGACGTCTCCGCCGACGTCGAGCAGCACGACGACGTCGCACCCCAGCTCGCGGGCGGCTGCGGCGAGCCCCGCCGCGATCGAGGCGGGGCCGCCGGAGGGATCGAGCAGCACGGTCGGCTCGCCGAGGTGGCGGGCGACGTGCGACTCGGCGAAGTGGAAGTCCCCGGGGCCGGTGGTGTCGGCGCCGGCGAGGGCGACGACGTCGTTGAGCGGCTGCGCGCCGCGCAGCTCGGCGATCCGCCGCGGCCCCGGAAGCGGGTCGATCGGGCGGCGCTCCCAGCTCAGCCCGCCGACGACGGCGGGCGTGCCGAGCGAGCGCGCGAGCTCGGCGACTGCGAGCGCGCCGACGACGTCGCCCCCGCCGCCGATCCCGATGGCGAGGACGCGCTCGGCGGAGCCGAGCGCCTCGATCACGTCGTCGCGGCCGGTTGGGCTAGGCGAGGGCGGGAACGCCGCCGTCGGCGATCGCCCGGATCGCGTCGGCTGCCCGCTCGAACTCGTCGTCGGACAGGACCGGCGTGCCCTCGAAGGGCAGGTCGCGCTGCAGCTCCAGCCACGAGCGACAGCCGCCGTACTCGTCCTTGACGCGGACCGTCACCGGCCGCGGGATGCGGTAGGTGCGCAGCAGCAGGACGTGCAGCGGGTGGCGGCGCTTCCACTCCAGGCGCTTCTCGGCGTAGTCGGTGCTCCACACGTAGAACGGCGAGAGCGCGTCGACGCAGCGCGGATCGGTGATCGTGAAGTGATCGGCGAGCTCCGCCCAGGCGCGGATGCGCACCCGGTCGGGCTGCGGGATGTTCCCGTCTCCGGTGAGCGCCTCGGCCGGCGGCTCGCCCTCGGCCCAGACGCCCTCCTCGAGCGCCCGATCGAGCTCGGGGAGGTGCGACGCACGCACGAGGTCCCGCCGCTGATGGTCGAACGTCGGATACAGGAAGAACCGGTCATGCTCGACGCGGAAGCGCTTGTCGGACTCGCGCACGCCGCCCTTTCGCAGGGTGATGAGCTGTTCGCCCTCGGCGAGGGCGCGGACGGTGACCGCCCATTCCTTGAACGCAATTGGCATAGAAGACCAGACGACGATGGGACGGGAAAGTACGACTGGGAACGAAGCGAACCCGTCGCGCCGGACCAAAGCAAGGGCCGAACGACGGGGGACCGACATTGTGCCACAGGTCCCTGCGGACCTCCAAACTTCCCTGCAAAGATGGGGCTTTTCTTTGTAACTAAATGACGTCTAAGGATCCGAGCCTGGTGGCGGCGAATGCCTCGAGCGCTTCGATCAGAGCGGCGAAGTCGTCGTCTGCGTGTCCGCGCGCCATCGCTGCGACGAGAACGTCGCGCGCGCGCGCCGCGCCGGGGAACGGCACGCCGGCCGCCTGGCCCTCCTCGAGGCACAGCCGCACGTCCTTGAGCATGTGCTCGAGCTTGAAGAGCGTCGTGTAGTCGTGGTCGCGCATCGGGGCCGACTTCAGCGCGAGCATCGCCGAGCCGCCCGAGCCCTTGGCCATGACCGCGACGAGCGCGTCGAGGTCGACGCCGGTGCGCTGGCCGACGATCAGCGCCTCGCCGACGGTCGCCGCGTTGGCCGCCGCCACGGAGTTGTTGATGAGCTTGACCATCTCGCCCTGGCCCAGCGCGCCGACGTGCAGGACGAGCTCGCCCATGACCCGCAGCAGCGGCTCGGCGCGCGCGAAGTCGGCCGCCTCGCCGCCGGCCATGATCGTCAGCGTGCCGTCCTGCGCCTTCGGCGAGGAGCCGGTCACGGGGGCGTCGAGCAGCGACAGCCCGCGCTCGGCAAGCTCGGCGCCGATCGCGCGCGTCTGCGCCGGCGCGATCGTCGACATGTCGACGCACAGCACGCCTGGCGCCGCGCCCTGGGCGACGCCCTGCTCGCCGAGCAGCACCTCGCGGACCTGATCGCCGTCGACGACCATGCTGATCACGACGTCGCTGGCGGCCCCGACGGCGGCTGGGGAGTCGGCGACCGTCCCGCCGTGCTCGGCCACCCAGGCATCCGCGGTGGCGCGCGTGCGGTTGTAGACCGTCAGCTCGTGGCCCGCGCGGGCGAGGTTGGCCGCCTGGCGCGAGCCCATGATCCCGAGGCCGACGAACCCGATGCGGTCGGCTGGGGCGGGTGCGGTCTCGGGCATCGCGGCCGAGGATCGCAGAGCCCTGCCCCGCGCGCCACCCGCGACGGCGGGTGGATCGCGGCGCTACGGCATGCCGAGGAACAGCGCGC
>JAXDFS010000258.1:0-19949 GCA_034665465.1 Solirubrobacteraceae bacterium | reverse complement strand
GTCGCCTACCTCCTGTGGGCCAAGCGCCTGTTCGGCATCCGAGGGGGCGTGGCCGCCGAGAGCCGCGAGCGGGCGCGGGACGTCGGCTGGCCGGCGCTCGAGCGCAGCGCGCCGGAAGCGGTCACGTAACGGCGCCCGCGGCGGCCCGCAGCCGCCCGAGGCCCTCGACGATCTGCGCCGGCGCGTGCGTCGTGAACGACAGGCGCAGCGTGCGGGTGTCGGCGTCGACGGCGAAGAACGGCGCGCCGGGGACGAACGCCACGTCGTGACGCAGCGCGGCGACGAGCAGCTCCGCTGCGTCCCATCCGGCGGGCAGGCGCGCCCAGACGAACATCCCGCCCGCCGGCCGGTTGAACGTCGAGCCCTCCGGCAGCGCGGCGGCGAGGCCGTCGAGCAGCGCGTCGCGGCGCAGGCGGTAGGCGGCGCAGATGCGGCCGATGTGCTCGTCGATGTCGGCCGCCTGCAACGACAGGCGCGCGGCGTGCTGGTCGACCGTCGACGTGTGCAGGTCGGCTCCCTGCTTGACGATCACGAGCGCGCGCAGCAGCGCCTCGGGCGCGCGCAGGAAGCCGATCCGCAGCCCGGGCGCGAGCACCTTCGACAGCGACGACACGCTGACCGTGCGGTCGCGCGCGCCCGGGTAGGCCGCGATCGGCGCCAGCGGCTCGCCGTCGTAACGCAGCTCGCCGTAGGGGTCGTCCTCGACGACCCACAGGCCGTGCTCGGCGGCGACCTCGGCCAACCGGCGGCGGCGGGCGTCTGGCAGCGTGCGCCCGGTCGGATTCTGGAAGGTCGGCACGAGGTAGAGGAACTTCGGCCGGTGCTCGGCGACGAGCTGCGCCAGCCCCTCTGGGTCCAGGCCCTCGTCGTCGCAGGCCACGGGCACCAGGCGCGCGCCGGCGAGCGAGAAGCACTGCAGCGCGGCGAGGTAGGACGGGTTCTCGACGAGGACCACGTCGCCGGGATCGAGCATCGCGGCGGCGACGAGCGCGAGCGCCTGCTGGGAGCCGGTCGTGACGAGGATCTCGCCGGCGGTCGCGGGCAGGCCGCGCAGCTCGAAGCGCTCGGCCAGCAGCTCGCGCAGCTTCGGGTCGCCCTCCGTCGAGGAGTACTGTAGCGCGCGGGCGGCCACCGTCGGGGCCAGGGCGGCGGCGAAGGCGCCGGCGATCAGCTCCGCCGGGAAGAGCTCGGGTGCCGGCAGGCCGCCCGCGAAGGAGATCACCTCGTCGCGCTGGGTGAGCTCGAGGATGTCACGCACGGGGGAGGAGCGGACGTCGGCGAGCTGCGCGGAGAGGGGCGGCAAAGGTGGCGGCATCCAGGGCAATCATCGCGGCTGGCCGTCCCGGCATGCGTGCGGCGCGACACAGCGGTGCTGCTACCGTCTTGTGCATGGGCAGCGCCGCTGCCCGCGAGATTCTTTGCTTCGAGTGCGCTTACGCGGTTCGGGTCAGTCGGATCTCCCGAATCGTTTCGCGGTCAGCACCACCCCCTGACCGCTGCTAGGAGCAGCTCCAATGTCAACGCAATCCTTCGCCGATCTCGGCGTGTCTCGCGTGGTGGTCGATGCGCTCGCGGCGCGCGACATCACGAACCCGTTCGCCATCCAGTCGCTCGTCGTCCCCGACGTGCTGGCCGGCCATGACGTCCTCGCCAAGTCGCCCACCGGCTCGGGCAAGACGCTCGCCTTCGCAGTCCCGATGGTCGAGCGCCTGCAGGCGACCGACCGCCGGCCCAGCGCCCTCGTCCTCGCCCCGACGCGCGAGCTCGCCCTGCAGATCGTCGACGACATGACCGAGCTCGCCCACGTCCGCGCACTGTCGGTCGCCGCGGTCTACGGCGGCGCCGGCATCCAGCGCCAGATCGCGCAGGCCCGCAAGGCCCACATCCTCGTCGCCACACCCGGCCGCCTCGAGGATCTCCTCCAGCGCCGCGCCGTCAGCCTCGAGCACGTCCGCATCCTCGTCCTCGACGAGGCCGACCGGATGCTCGACATGGGCTTTCGCCCCGCGGTCGACCGCATCGTCGCGCGCACGCCGCGCAACCGCCAGACGCTCTTCTTCTCCGCCACGCTCGAGGGCGCGGCCGGCACCATCGCCGCCGCCTACACGAGCGACGCCCGCCGCCACGAGCACGTGCCGGCCGTCGACCACAAGGCCGAGACCGAGCACCGCTTCGTCAGGGTCGCCCACGAGGCGAAGGTCGACGCGCTCGTCCGCGAGCTCAAGGACGAGGAGCGCGGCCTGACGATCGTCTTCGTGCGCACCAAGCGCGGCGCCGACCGGCTCGTCAAGCGCCTGAAGGACAACTACGTCACGGCCGTCGCGATGCATGGCGACAAGTCGCAGGCGCAGCGCGAGAAGGCGCTCGCCCGCTTCGAGCGCGGCGAGGTCGACACGCTCGTCGCCACCGACGTCGCGGCTCGCGGCATCGACGTGCGCGACGTCACGCACGTCATCAACTACGACGCACCCGAGGACCGCGACGGCTACGTGCACCGCACCGGCCGCACCGGCCGGGCAGGCCGCGCGGGCATCAGCGTGACGTTCGTGCTCGGCGACCAGGCCAGGGACATCAGCAAGATCGCCGGCGACCTCGGCCTGCACAAGGAGTTCTCGCTCAGCGGGCTGCCGACGCCGACGAGCGGCGGCAGTGGCCGCGGCGGCCAGCGCGGCGGCGGGCGTCCGCAGGGGCGCCCCCAGGGCCGCCCCGGGCGCCGCGAGCGCGCGGCCGCGGCGGGGCGCGGCGGCCGCTAGATCGCCTGCAGCGCCGGTAGGGTGCCCGGCGATGTCCGAGGCCGAGGCACCCGTCCGCGCTCCCGCGCTGTTCGACCCGATCGCAGAGGGCTTCGGCGCCGCGCCGATCACGCGCGGGCCGTGGGACGAGGCGATGATGCACGGCGGCGCACCCTCTGCGCTGCTGGCTCGCGCGATCGAGGCGACCCGGCCGGGCTCGGAGATGGTCGTGACGAGGCTGACGATCGAGTTCCTCGGCGGCGTGCCTCTCGGGCCGGTCGAGGTCTGGACGTCGCTCGCCAAGCCTGGGCGGCGCCTTCAGGTCGTCGAGGCGACGCTGGTCGCCGATGGCCGGACCGCCTGCCTGGCGCGGGCGGTGCGGATGCGACGGGCGGACCTGCCGCAGGCCGCGGCGATACCTCCCGGATACGACGCGCGGCTGCCGCCGCCGGAGGCCGGCGAGCCGCTCCCGCGGCTGGTCGAGACCGGCGACGCGATGTTCCATCCCGATGCGACCGAGATCCGGCAGATCGGCGGGGAGGTCGGCTCCGGCCACGTGGTCTCGTGGATCCGCCTGCGCGGCGAGCTGCTGCCGGGCGAGGCGCCGTCGCCGCTGGCGCGCGTCGCCGCGGCAGCGGACTTCGCCAACGGCATGAGCTGGATCCTGCCGATCGACGAGTGGCTGTTCGTCAACACCGACCTGACGATCCACCTGCACCGCGAGCCCGTGGGGGAGTGGATCGGCCTCGACGCCCGCAGCGTGTGCGACGCCGCCGGCGTCGGCCTGTCGACCGGCGTGCTGCACGACCTGCGCGGCCCGATCGGGATCTGCGGCCAGTCGCTGTTCGTAGACCGGCGGTAGCGCCTGCCCGGCCCGCGCCGGGTCCGGCGGTCATGCGGATGAGAGGACTCGAACCTCCACGAGCGTGAGCTCACGGCGACCTGAACGCCGCGCGTCTACCAATTCCGCCACATCCGCAGGCGGGCACCACCTTACCGGTCGGCGTCGCGCGCGGCCCCTCCAGCGCGACCCATGTCGACCTGGGTTGCTTTGCTACCGTGGCACGTCGCGCCGCTATCGTCTAGGGGACTAGGACGCCGCCCTCTCACGGCGGAAACCGGGGTTCGAATCCCCGTAGCGGTACTGCATGCGGCCCCGGATTCCGGGGCCGTTCGCTTGTTCGTCAGTCCTTGAGTGCCTTCAGGCTCTTGCGCGCCCGATTGGCGGCCTTGATGAAGTCCTTCCACGTGGGCGGGTTGTCGTCGTCGTACGTGGGTCCCTCTTCGTCACCTGCGTTGTCGGCGGGCCGGTACTGCGGCGGCGCCTGCCTCACTTTGGCGGGGTCGTATGGCATGACGTACGCGTACCACACCCTCGCGTCGCTGACAACCTCGTCGGGCCATTGCTGAGAACGACGGCGGGGCGCGGACTCCGGGCGCTCTCATCGTCGGCGGCCCGCGGTAGGGTCGGCCATCTTGTTGCGTCCGCGACGGAGCCGGCGAGCTGTGCGAACCGCCGGCGTCCTCGCCGGTGCCCTGTTGATCGCCGCCGCCCTGGCGAGCGCGCCGGCCCGATCCCCGACGCGGCGGGCGGCGCAGGCCCTGCAGCCGACCGCGACCGCCGCTGCCGCATCGGGGCGGCGACGGGACCGGCTGCGCTTCGGGATCTATCCGTGGGGCTCGGCCGGCTGCGCCGGGAAGTGCGCGCCCGCGGTTGCGGAGAACGCCGACAGGTCGATGGCCGCCGTCCTGCAACTCGGACGTGGCCACCCGTTCGTCGTGCACCTGTTCGGCGACTACGACGGAGTGTCGGATGCGTCCGTCGACAGCCTCGTGCGCGAGGCATCGTGGTGGTCGGCCGCCGGGATGCAGATCGCCGCGGTGCTGCGCTACCGCCCGGCGGACGCAGGCAGCGTCGCCGGGTATCCAGCGTGGGTGCGCACGCAGGCGCGCCGCCTGGCCGCGCTGTCCTCGACGGTCAGCATCCAGATCGCCAACGAGCCCAACAACAAGGCCAGCGGCGCCGGTGACGGCTCCTATCCCGGAGTCCTCGACGCGATCGCGGCGGCGGTTCCGGCCGCGCGCAGCGAGGTGGTCGCCGCTGGACGCCCCGACATCCTCATCGGCTTCAACTGGGCAGCGGGCTTGCACCCCGCGATCACCGAGCCGATGTGGTCGCAGCTCAGACGCTCCGGCGGGCGCGCCTTCAGCCACGCTGTCGGCTTCGTCGCCGTCAGCGTCTATCCGGGTGTCTGGACCCCACGAGCATCGACCAGCGGACGGCCCGCGTCACGGATTGCCAGGACGATCCGCAGGACGCTCGGTGCGCTTCGCAACAGGCACATGACCGCAGCGGGCGTGGGCAAGGCCAGCATCGTGATCGGGGAGGCCGGCTACCCGACGACGGCGGCACGCACGGAGGTCACGCAGAAGAAAGTGCTCAGGGCGATCGTCACGGTCGTCGACCAGACGAAGGCGAGCTACGGCGTCACCGACCTCTACTGGTTCGGGCTGCGAGACGGCAACACCGCCTCCGGCCGGCTCGAGGACGGCTATGGGCTCCTGCGCGACGACTACTCGGCCAAACCTGCGTTCCGCACGCTGCAGCGGCTCGTCGCGAGGCCCGGTCACGCATGACCAGAAGCGGTATGCGCAGCCCCGGAACGCCGCTGTGTCTGCGAGGTAGGTTCCAGTGATGAAGAGACCCTTCTGCGCCGCCGCGATGACGTTGTCGCTGTGCGTGCTCGCCCCGGCTCGCGCGCTCGCCGCCGCGCCGATCTCCGCCGACCAGGCCGTCGCGCACCTCAACGCCCAGCGGGCCGCGAACGGGATTCCCGGCGACCTGGCCGCCTCGCCCGCGCTCGGCGACGGCTGCGACAAGCACGACAACTACATGCTGCTCAACGGCAACCGGCTGCAGCACGGCGAGACCGAGGGCAACCCGGGCTACACCCCCGAAGGGGCGGGCGTGACGTCGGGCGGGTTCGGCGAGGTCCTCTCGGGCGGCGGCGAGACGTGGGACGACGCGTGGGCGAGCCCGTGGGCGACCGCGCCGATCCACCTGCTGCTCATGTTCGCCCCCTCCGAGACGCAGGCCGGCTATGCCGACTCGCACGGCTTCGCCTGCATGCGCCTGCAGGGCGGCCGCCTCGGACTGGGCGGCGCGTTCTCCCTCCCGGGCAACGGCGCGGTGAACGTTCCGACGACGATGAACGCCGGCGGCGAGGGGCCCTACTCGCCCAACGACGTGGCCGGGATCCCGGAGAACGAGGCCGGCTACAACATCCTGCTGTTTCACCCGGGCGCCGCCTTCGACATCGCCGGTGCGTCGCTCGTCGGCCCGCTCGGACCGGTCGAGATCCGGACCGTCGACACGCGCTCCCCGGTGCCCTCCGGCGGCACGTTTCAGTGGGGCGGCTCGGTCGTCATCCCAACGCGGCCGCTTGATGCGGACGCCCCGTACACGCTCGACGTCGTGTTCACGGACGGCACGCCCTACCACTCGACCTTCACCACTGAGCATCGCGACCCCGGCCTGCAGATCGAGACCGGGCGCAGCTCCGCCAACGTGCTGCGCGTGGGCGTGCTGGCGGTTGCGCCGATCGACCCGGCCAAGGTGACCGCGACCGGCCCCGGCGGTCGCATCGCCCTCGTACGCGGCGCGAGCTCCGGCACCCAGACGTTCTCCGCGAAGGCGACGCGTCCCGGCCTCTACACCGCCTGCGCCGCGGCCGGCGGGCTCGGCACGGGCTATTCGGCTGACCGCAGGTGCGCCACGGCGACGCTGACCGCCAGCCAGGCCGCCAAGCTCGCGCTGGTCAACCCGCGAAAGCTGCGGCTGACGGTGGGCAGGGCCTTCGGCGCGCCTCGGACCGGGACGCTGTCGCTGTACGCCCGCGGCGGCCGCCGCCTGTCGCGCCGGCGGGTCCGCCTGACCGCCGGGACCCGCACGTTCGCGCGGCCGGGCAATGCGGTCAGTGCACGCCTCACCGCGCCCGCCGCCCACGGCTACACGGCCGTCCGCCTCCTGCTGCGTCTGCGCTGATGGCGCCCCGCGTCGCGGCAGCCCTACGTCTAGCCGCCGTCGCGCTGACGGCGGCGCTGTCGCTCGCCGGCGCGGCGACGTCGACCGCGACGACCAGGCCCTGCTTCGGGGCCGCCGCGCGCGATCCGCAGCACCCCTGCTTCAACCCCAGCCGCTCGGTGACCCCGGCGATCAAGGACGTGATCAACGGCGGCATGTCCCCGTGCAGGCTGACGACGCAGCAGCCCGGGCCGGTCTGCACCTTCGGGATGCCGGCAAAGCAGGCCAGGGCGCAGATCGCACTCGTCGGCGACAGCCACGCCCGCCACTGGCGCGCCGCGGTCGCCGCGGTCGCCCGCGCGGAGCACTGGGAGGGACATTCGATCGCGGGGCCCGGGTGCTTCTTCTCGGCTGCCGTCGCCTTCCTTCCAAAGGGCCCGCGCGCGGTCTGCGTCGACTGGTACCGGGCTGCGCTGCGGTGGTTCGGCGATCACCCCGAGATCCACACCGTCTTCCTCTCCCAAGAGGCCGACACGCAGGTCGCGGCCGGTCCCGGCCAGACGGTGGCGCAGGTGCGGGCCGCCGGCCTGCGAAGCGCGCTGCAGGCACTGCCGCGCAGCGTCCGGCACGTGATCTTCATCCGCGACGTCCCGAACCCGGGGGAGACCGTGTTCGACTGCGTGACGGCCGCGATCGCCGCCGGCCGGCGGCCCGGCCCGGCCTGCGCCACGCCGCGCGCCGTGGCGCTCCCGCGAGACGGGGCGGTCGAGACCGTCGAGCAGATCGGGTCATCGCGCTACCAGGTCGCGGACCTGACGCAGTTCTTCTGTGGGCCCGCCGACTGCTATCCGGTCGTGGGCGGCGTGCTGGTCTATCGCGACCTCGTCGGCCACCTGACCGAGGCGTTCTCGCGGACCCTCGCGCCCTATCTGCTGCGCAGGGTGCGATTCCTCATGACGTCCTGGTAACGCGTCTCAGCACAGCGCTCCGACGCAGCCGGGATCCGGCGTCGTCTCGGTGGTGGATGTCGAGGTCGTCGTCGCGGGCGTCGAGGTGGTCGTGGCCGGAGCGGTGGTCGTCGCGGCCGGGGCGGTCGTCGTCGAGGCCTTCTTGTCGTTGCCGCCGCAGCCCGCGACGGCGAGCGCGATCAGAACACCTGCGAGGAGGCCGAGACGCCGCACGAGGCGCATCGTAGCCGCGTCCCACCCGTTCGGCCAGGGTGCGAGCGCCGTGCGCGCGCTAGGTTCGATGACGTGCGCATGACGCGCGCCAGAAGGAGTCACGGTTTGACGGGTTCTCTGACACGACTGGCCGGGCCGCGCTGGAGCGCTGTCGCGGCACTGGCCCTTGCGCTGGTCCTCATGTCCGGCGTGGCCGACAGCGCCGCGGGCAGGACTGCCGCGGCAGGCGGGCCGGTGAGCTTTCGCGAGGTGGTCGCCGGCAGCCGCGGATTCGAGCTGCCCGGGGAGAAGCGGCGCGCCGGAGGCCGGGTGCTGCGCGACGCGGCCACGGCAACGAGCGTCCTGCGCGCGTGGGGGCTTGACCGCAGCGCGCTGAAGACCGTGGACTTCGCACGCGACAGCCTGATCGTCGTGCTGGCGGCCTACCAGCCCACCGGCGGCTACCGCGCCCGCATCTCGGGCGTGGCCGTGAAGGGTCACCGGGCCGTCGTCAGCGGCAGCGTCGGCTATGAGGGCGGCGAGCTCGCGACGCAGTCGCTCGAGCGCCCTTGGGTCCTGGTCGCGGTCAGCCGCTCGGCGATCGCTCGCGTCGGCGGTGACGTGCGCACGGTCCTGCGTGCTGCGCACTCGCTGGATTGACCGCGCGGTCTGCCCGTGCGTACTCTCGCTTCCAGGGCCGTGTGATCCGCAGTGGACGGGCGCCCGCATAGTCAGCGACATGACGCGTTCGCGCTCATCCCAGGCGGTCCTCGCGGTCCTCGCGGTCCTCGCGCTCGCATGCGCGTGCGCCCCCGCGGCCCAGGCCGACGGCGACCCGGCCAGCGACACCCTGTACTTCCAGGACGTCTTCTATCCCTACCAGCCCGCGGTGTCGCCGGTGGTGCGCGACCAGCTGCGCGCGCTGCTGCGCCGCGTGCGCGGCGACGGGCTGCGGGTGAAGGTCGCGATCATTGCCAGCAGGACGGACCTCGGCACGCAGGCCAAGCGCTTCGACAAGCCCAAGAGCTACGCGGAGCTGCTCGGGGTCGAGCTCGAGGTCGGGTCCGTCCACGACTACGTCCTCGTCTCGATGCCGCGCGGGCTGGGCACCTACCGCTACGACGAGCGCGGCCTGCCGGTCCTGCGCCGGTCGATCGCCGCCATCCGCGGCCCGGGCGTGGCCGATCCCGACGCACTCGCGCGAACCGCCGGCAAGGGGCTGGTCGCGATGGCCGCCGCGACCGGGCACCCGGTGCCCGAGGCCCTTGCCGCGCCGTTCACCGACCGCGCCAAGGCGAAATCGCACACCGGCCGCGATCTCGTGCTCGCCCTGCTCGGCATGCTCTGGCTGGCGGCGATCGCCGGCGCGTTCCGGCTGCGCGCCGCGGGCGCGAAGCAGGACCCGGTCAGCGCCCCGCAGCGAAGCGGTAACGACGATGCGGCTGCACCTGCGCCCCCACTTCGAGCGTGATCTGCGCATGGCGCCCGAGCACGACGCCACGCACGTCTCCGGCCCAGCGGCGCGCGCCGACATAGGCGCGCACCCGGCCGCGGAAGGACAGCATCCGCCGGGCGCCGAGCGGCTGTCCCCAGGCGCGGAACAGGTCGCCGATGGTGCGCACGCCGCCCGGGCGGGCGAGGACCACGCCGCTCGGATCCAGCGTGACGAGCGCGCCGTAGCAGCGCGCGCCCCGCAAAAAGGCGCCCTCGACGCGACGCGGCCGGCCGGTCCCGATGCCGGGTGCCAGCAGGATCACCGTGCGCTCGGCGAACAGCTCCACGTGCGCGGCGTCGCGCGCGCCGAGCACCGCGCGACACGAGCCGCCGGCCGGTCCCGATCCAGGCCCGGGGTGGTAGCGGGGCCCGCGGCCGATCCGCGGATGGCGGCGCAGCGCGGGACCCAGCGAGGCGCCGGGCTGCGACGGCGCCGGGCGTGCCGTCGTGCTGCCGGCCGGGTCGCCGCCCCTGCCGCAGCCCGCCGCGACCACCGCCAGGACGAGCGCACTCGCGAGCGCAGCGGGAATCGTTCACCGGCCCATCGGAGCCACGCTAGCGCCCACATGTCACCATCGTCCCCATGATGCGCCGCGACCGTCACCTGCTGTTCGGGCTCGCCGCGCTCACCTTGGCGATCGCCCTGCTGGTCGGCGGCCACAGCGACGTCCTGCTGGCGGTGCCGGTGCTGGTCTTCGCGCTGCCGCTGATGGCCGGTCGCTACTTCGGCGAGGAGCGGCTGGCCCGGATCGCCGCCGCCTTCGTCTCGGCGCGCGAGCGCGCAGCGCCGTCGCTCGCGATGACCGCGCGGCGCGCGGCGCATCCGCTGCCGCGTGGCGGGCATCTGATCGCCTCGTCGCTCGCCGTGCGCCCGCCGCCGGGTAGATCGCTGCAGGTCAACGCCTAGCGCGCTCCGCCGTCCTCGCGACCGGACGCGCGCACAACCGCATCCGTCCGTGAAAAGGACCCCACATGTCTCGCACGATCTCCCGCGCCCTCGGCGCGGCCCTGCTCGCCTCCGCCGCCGTCATCGCCGGCTGCGGCTCGGGCTCCAGCGCACCCAAGAACCTCAACGCGACGATCAAGATCGTCAACGCCAAGCCCGCCGGCGGCGAGCAGACGCTCGACGTCAAGAAGGGCGGCAAGATCCACCTCGTGGTGCAGTCCGACACCGCCGACGAGATCCACATCCACGGCTACGACTTCCACAAGGACGTCGCGCGCAACAGCTCGGTGACGTTCGACTTCCCGGCGAAGATCGACGGCCAGTTCATCATCGAGCTCGAGGCCGCCAAGCAGGAGATCGCCAAGCTCAAGGTCGAGCCGTGAGAGCGCGGCGGGCCGCCGGCGCGTCGCTCGTCGCGCTGGCGGCCGCGCTGCTGGTGCCGGCCGCGGCGTCGGCGCACGGCCTGGTCGGCAAGCAGGACCTGCCGATTCCCCGGGTGTTCTTCGCATGGGGCGCCAGCATCGTGCTCGTCGCGTCCTTCGCGGGGCTGTCGTCCCTCTGGAAGGAGCCCCGGCTCCAGGAGCCGCGGGAGACGCGCGTCGTCGGCCTCCCGCGCGTTCTCGAGGTGCTCGCGGGGATCGTCGGCGTGGCGTTCTTCGCGTTCTGCATCTACGCGGGCTTCGCCGGCCAGCAGGAGGCGGCCGCGAACCTGCTGCCGACGGTCTACTACGTCCTGTTCTGGGTGGCGGTCCCGATCGCGAGCGCCCTGCTCGGAGACGTCTTTCGCGCGTTCAACCCCTGGCGGGCGATCGCGCGCGCCGTCGGCTGGACGGCGGGCAGGGCGCTGCGCGGGCGGCTGCCCACGCCGCTGCCCTACCCGCCGGGCCTTGGGCGCTGGCCGGCCGTCGCCGGCATCCTCGCGTTCGCCTGGCTGGAGCTCTGCTACGCCCACAAGACCGACCCCGCGAAGCTCGCGGGCATCGCCCTGGCCTACTCCGCAGTCCAGTGGATCGGCATGGCGCTGTACGGCATCCGCGAGTGGTCGGACAAGGGCGACGCGTTCGGCTCCTACTTCGGGCTCTTCGCCCGCCTGGCGCCGCTGCGCTGGGGCGACGGCGCGCTCTGGCGCCGCAAGCCCCTGTCGGGCATGGCGACGCTGACGCCGGTGTCGGGGACCGTCGCGCTCGTCTGCGTGGCGATCGGGACGACGAGCTTCGACGGCTTCTCCAACGGCCCGATCTGGAACGGCAACGGCACTGGACGAGGGCTCGGGCAGATCCTGCAGCAGGACGTCTTCCAGCGCCTGGGGATGAGTGGCGAGCATGCGCTGGAGGCCGCATTCACGGTCGGGATGCTCGTCATGGTGGCCCTGATCGCGAGCTTCTACCGGCTGGGGATCAAGGGGATGAGCGCCGTGGACCGCGGCCAGCATCCGCCCGAGGTCCTCGCGCGCCGCTTCGTGCACTCGCTCGTGCCGATCGCGCTGGCGTACGTCATCGCGCACTACTTCTCGCTGCTGGCCTACCAGGGGCAGGCCGTCGGCTACCTGATCTCCGACCCGCTCGGCCATGGCGCGAACCTGTTCGGCACCGCGCACCAGACGATCGACTACAACGTCGTCACCTCGACCGGGATCTGGTACGTGCAGGTGGTCGCGCTGCTGATCGGCCACGTCAGCGGGCTCGTGCTCGCGCACGATCGCGCGCTCGTCGACTACCGGACCCCGCGCCTGGCCAGCACCTCCCAGCGCTGGATGCTCACGGTGATGGTGGGCTTCACGACGCTGGCGCTGTACCTGCTCTCGGCGAATGCCTGACGGGTCTGCAGCGCCACGCCATCGCATCGCGGGCGCCGGCCGCACGGTCGGCGCGCACGCCGTGACGGCGGCGACATGAGGGTGACCGGTCACACCTCGATCTGCAGCGCCCGCAGCGACGTTCGATCATTAGATTAATCCACTGCGATGGGCTACGTTGGACATCAGTGCGCAGGATGCGATCTCGCGTCGCGGGATGCCTCCTTCGCATGGCCCTGAGGGGGGTTGGCGAGATGATCTCTGCACGCCATCGGCGAGCTCTGTCGCCGTGATCGTCGCACTGTCGATGTGGTGGACGGTCGGCTGGGCCGTCGGGGCCGTCGTGATCGCGCTGGTCGCGATTCTGCTGCTCCTGATCACCGGCCTCGCCCGGAAGATCGATGGGGTCGCCCAGAACCTGGTCACCGATCTCGATTCGATCGCTCACAAGACGGTGCCGCTGCGCGACGTGGGCGCGACGACCACCGCCGTGCGGACGATCACCCGCTGCCTGCGGGCCGCCCGCGGCGGCGCTCCGGTGCTCGACCGCTACCGGACCTCCCCGGGGTGGCGCGAATGACCTCGCTCGCCGTCAGCTCGACCGGTCAGGTCCTCGCGATCATCGGCCTCGTCGTGGGGCTCGTCGTCTTCGGCGTCGTGGTCTTCCTGCTGCAGAGCACGCTCACGCCGCTGACCAAGGTGCTCGCGAGCGTCAAGTCCGCCAAGACCGCGCCGATGCTCGAGCGCGGGGTCCCCGGAACCGAGCAGCTGGGCCAGACGCGCCGGCTCGCGGAGTCCGTCCCCGGGCTCGCGCTGGCCTACCTGCACAAGCTCTCGCTCGGTGGAGGCGCGCCGGCTCCGGCCGCCGCCCCCGCGACGCCTTCGTGGACGCCTCCGGCGCCATCGGCGCCGCCGGCTGCCCAAGAGGACTCCCGCCCAGAACTGCCCGCGTGGCAGAAGTACAGAGGATGAGCGCCATGACATCGCTGATCGCCATGTCCGACAACCAGCACGCATGGGTGTACACGCTCATCGCCGCGGTGGTCGTGCTGCTGGTCGTGATCGCGCTGCTGGAGGGGCTGCGGCGCGCGGTCAAGAAGCTCAACGACGACCTCTGGCAGACCTGGGTCAACGGCAAGGCGGTCGTCAAGAACACCGCCACGACCTATCACCTGAAGAACGTCCGCGATTCCGGCGCCGAGCTGGTCGAGGAACTCCGCCACCATGGATAGCGAGAGGAGCGTCAGATGAACACCATCCTGATCGTCGCAACACTGGTCGAGGTCCTGCTGCTCGTCCTCGTGCTCGCCGGCTATCTGCTGGCCATCACCGGCACGCTGAACAAGATCGCCTCGACTGCCGGGCTGATCCAGATCGGCGTGCACGCCATCGATGACCAGGTGCGGCCCATCGAGTCCGAGGTCCGCGGCATCAACGGCGCGCTGCAGAAGGTCGCCGATGCGCTGACCAACGCCACGCGGTAGGGCGCGCGGGTCAGTAGCCCAGCGTGAAGTAGCTGATGTGGTGACAGCCGTGCAGGCGATAGCGCTTGCGGCTCTTGCGGCTGAGATAGATCGTCGGTGACCCTGCGTCACAGGTGATCGATCCGTGCCCGAAGTGGGCATGCACCACGTCGGCGCCGCCGCCGGTGCGGATGTAGTTGCGCCCGTGGCTTGCGTAGATGTAGTCCTTGCCGGCCCCGCCGTCGAGCTCGTCGATCTGGCTCGTCGGCTGGCCGGTCTCCTTGAAGTCGCCCCACAGCACGTCGCCGGCCGGGCCGGCGTGGATGACGTCGTTGCCGTGACCGCCGAGCAGTTCGTTGTGGCCGACGTCGGCGGGGACCGTCGACGTGTGCGGCGACTCGCAGATCGTGCGCACGAGGAAGTCCGGCAGGTCGCCGATGACCGGCAGCCGCTTTGCGTTGCACACGATCCCGACGGGCGCGAAGGCGATGCCGGTCGCCAGGCAGATCGTCCGCTGGTGCTCGCCGTCGCAGGAGTAGGCGGAGTCGGTGCCGTCGAACGGGTCTGAGCCGGGGCGGCCGTCCAGCGGGCGCGACTGGTCGCCCTTGTTCATGAGCAGCATCCCGGTGATCGTCGGCCAGCCGGCGTGGCTCGTCATCGCGCCGGCGCTCGGCGCGAGCAGCGCGAGCATGAGGATGGCTGCGAGCATCAGGCGAAGGGGCATCGGGATGCGGTGGTGCATGGCGCTGTGATCGGCCGCGACCGGCGCCCGCTACAGCCCGGGACTCGCGGAGGGGACGATTGACCGATGCGCTGCCGGCCGCGGTCGGGCTATGAGATTCGTCTGAGAAACACGGCGAGGCGTCGTAGCCCGGGGGGAGAACAGGAGCATGTTCCTCGACCCCAGGAGGCTTCTTTCATGATCGCCGACGCCGGACCCCCGCTTGTTCTCATGGCCGTAGGGCTCGTCCTCTGGCTGGCCGTCAGCGCCACCGTGGCCGGTATCTCCATCCAGACCATCGGCGTGATCCTCTTCGTCGTCGGGGCGGTGTGGCTGGTCGTCGAGATGATCCAGGCCCGCTCGCTGACGGCGCGTGATGCGTACGTCGAGGAGCCCGTGGTCTACCGCGACCGCGTGCTGTAGCCGACCCCAAGGCTGTGCGACTGCGCCGCGGTCAGCGACGTGCTGCGGCGCAGGGCATGGGCCTCGGAGGGCGTGAGCGCCGGGGCCTCGGGCCTGCGGCGCGGCACGGGCGCCAGCGCGATGGGAGTGAGCACCTGGCGCTGACGCTTGAACATGACATCAGGCTCGCAGCCTCCGGCGGGCGCCGACAGATCGCTTCACGCAGCATCGATGGCGGGTTCTCGCACCGCTGCAGCCCGGACGTCGCAGCCGTACCGGCCGGTCACTCCGCGAGCGACTTCTCGGGCACGACGTAGTACTTCTTGCCGACGGGCTTGGGGACGGACGTGACCCCCCGTCGCGTGGCGACGACCGGCAGCGTACGGTCCAGCTCGCCGCCGTGGGCCTCGACCCATGCGGTCACCTCGTCGGGATCGCCGCCGGCCTCCTCGACGGCCGTCTGCATGATCACGATGTTGCCCTTGGGCACCCAGATGAACGGGGTCGGTTCGAGGCTGGCGAGCAGGGCGCGGATGGGATCGTCGGTCATGCGGCGCGAGGATAGCGCCAGCGGCGCGCGGACTCAGAACTGCGTGAGCGACAGCGTGTTGCCGTCGGGGTCCTTGAACCACGCCACGCGCGCGCCGCCCGGCGAGCGCCACACGCCGAGCTCGTCGTGCTCGACGCCCTCGAAGCGCTCGAATACGACGCCGCGGCTCGTGAGCTCGCGGATCGAGGCCTCGATGTCGGCCACGTTCCAGCCCAGCACGGTGTAGGGCGCGACGGTGACCTTCTCGACGGCGATGACCCGCAGGGTCGTGCCGTTGGCGTCGAAGGTGCAGGCGATCGGGCTCTCGCCGGCGATCGGCAGCCCGAGGCCCTTCTCGTAGAAGACGCGCGCGGTCGCCAGGTCGGCCGTCGCCAGGAAGGCGATCAGCTCGGAGCCCGGCAGCGTGGCGGGCAGCGGGGGCGGGCCGCCCTCGAGGGCCTTCTCGGGCAGGACGTAGAAGAGCGCGTCGCGCTCGCTGGCGTCCGGCGCCAGGAAGTGCGCCGGCATCCGGCGTGCCCAGCCGCCCTGGGCCTTGACCCACGCCTCGGTCTCGGCCTGGTCGGCGCCGGCATCCAGCGCCGGCCCCACCGGGATCGCCCGCATCCCGGGCGGGATCGGGATCGCGTCGGAGGGCGTGATGGCGGCCAGCAGGGCGCGGATCTCCTCGTGCTCCATCGCGGTCAGGTCTGGGAGCGCCCCGGCTCCCACAGCGGCTCGTCGCCGGCGTTGGCCCCGCGGCTGAGAATGAACAGCAGGTCCGACAGGCGGTTGAGGTAGCGCACGACCTCGGGATTGGAGTCCTCGACGAGCAGTGCGCGGCGCTCGGCGCGCCGGCAGACCGTGCGGCAGACGTGCAGCTGCGCGGCCGCGGGCGTGCCGCCCGGCAGGACGAAGGACCTCAGCGGCTCGAGCGTCGCATTGACCTCGTCGCAGGCGCCCTCCAGCCAGGTCGTCTGATCGGCGCTGACGCGCAGGCGCTCGCGGTCGCCGCCGTGCGGGACGGCGAGGTCCGCGCCTACGTCGAAGAGGTCGTTCTGGACGCGGCGCAGCCACGATCGGTGCTGGTCGGGGAGGTCGGCGAGCGTGAGCGCCACGCCGATCTGCGAGTTGAGCTCGTCGACGTCGCCATAGGCCTCGATGCGCGGGTGCGTCTTGGGCACGCGGCTCATGTCGCCCAGGTGCGTCTCGCCGCCGTCGCCGAGCCTCGTGTAGATGCGTGTGAGGTTGACCGTCATACCGTGGCCAACGCTACACTGGCGCGGTTCATTGGTCGGTGGTGAAGGGAAGCCGGTGCGAATCCGGCGCGGACCCGCCACTGTGACCGGGGACGCCGGCCGCACGCTCTCGCACGACGCGAGCGCAGCCACTGGACCGATCGGTCCGGGAAGGCGCGGAGCGGTAGGCCCGGGAGCCAGGAGACCTGCCTCCGGCCACCACGCTCATACGCCCTCGTGGAAGGGGTGCTCATGTCGCATCGTCTCCTGGCTGTACTCGTCGGTTGCCTGCTGCTCGCGCTCGGGCTGCCCGCCCTCGCGGCCGCCGCACCTGTCACCGTCAACCTGCGGATCGAGGGTCCGACGCGGACCCTGTACGAGGGGCCCGTCACGACCGACGTCGGCTCGGTCGACGTCGGCGACGGCACGGGCCCGCACGCCTGCGACGGCACGACGAACCCGGCGGTCACGACGCCCACGCCGACGCGCGGCAACGCCTTCTTCACGGCCGCCAACGGCCCCGGCGGCTTCACGTTCGTCGGCACCTACACGTTCGATCTCTCGTTCACCCAGATCGCCGGCGAGTCGGTGGCGTTCGATGCCGGCACCGGCGCGTTCCTGGGGGAGTTCAAGAACGGCGTGTCGGCGAACGTCGGCTCCTGCCAGGACCCGATCGCCAACGGCGACGACGTCCTCTACGCCTATGCCCCGTTCGGCGACGAGCTGCTGACGCTCAGCGGGCCCGCCACGGCGGCGCCCGGCCCCGCGACGTTCAGGGTCACCGACACCGTCACGAAGGCTCCCGTCGCGGGCGCCGACGTCGGCGGGCAGACGACCGGCGCCGACGGGACCGCCCAGATCACGATCGCCGACCGCGGGCCACACGCGTTCAAGGCGACCAAGGCCGGCGCTGTCCGGTCCAACCGCGTCGACACCTGCGTCACCGACGGCGCCGACGGCGCCTGCGGGACGGCGGTCCCGGTGGCGCCGCCCGCCGCCCCCGTCGCGGACTGCGTCACGAGCGGCCGCGACGGGCTCTGCGGGACGCGCGACACGACGGCGCCGGGCGCGACGCTCGGCGGGATCCGGGACCATCAGCGGTTCGGCCGCGGCAAGGGCCCGCGCCGGCTGCGGGCCACGGTCGACGCCGATCCGGCAGGCCTGTTCGCCGTCAAGCTGCGCCTCACGCGCAACGACCGCGGCCGCTGTGAGTACTTCAGCGGCACGTCCGAGCGCTTCCGGATTAACCGGTCGGCGAAGTGCGGCGCCGCCAACGGCTTCTGGTTCACCGTCGGCAAGAGCCCCACGGTCGACTACCTGCTGCCGCGCAGCCTGCCGCGCGGGCACTACGTGCTCGACGTGGAGGCCATCGACAACGCGTTCAATCGCGACGATGCGCGCCGGCGAGGCGGCAACCGCGTCGTCTTCGATGTCGGCTAGCACGCTTCGCCTGCTCGCCGGCCTGTGCGCCGCGGCCGCCCTCGGCGGCTGCGGCGTGGGCCCGGGCAACAGCCCGTCCGGCGGCGTCGGCCTGACCGTCACGCGCGACTTCGGCGGGCGCCCGCTCGTCGAGCGCCGGCGCGCGAAGGTCGCAGGCGCCGACACCGTCATGCGGGTCCTGCAGCGCAACGCGAAGGTCGGCACCCGCTTCGGCGGCGACTTCGTGCAGTCGATCGACGGCGTCGCCGGCGGGCACGAGGCGGGGCGCCCGGTGGACTGGTTCATCTACGTCAACGGCAGCCAGACCGAGAAGGGCGCGAGCGCCATCGACGTCCACGGCGGCGACCGGCTGTGGTGGGACCACCACGACTGGGGCGTCACGCCCGAAATCCCGGCGGTCGTCGGATCCTTCCCCGAGCCCTTCCTGCACGGCACCGAGGGCAAGCGCCTGCCGGTGCGCGTCGAGTGCGAGGACCCCCGCGCGGGCGCCTGCGACGTCGTGGCGAAGAAGCTCATCGCCCTCGGCGTCCCGGCGGGGCGCAGCACGATCAGCCACAGCGCCGCCGACAACACCGTGCGCGTCCTCGTCGGCCCCTGGAGCCAGCTGCGCGGAGGCGACGCCGAGTCCGGGGCGATCGACAACGGGCCGCGCGCCAGCGGCGTGTTCGCCCGCTTCGACGCGTCGGCGGCGCACCTGGACCTGCTCGACCCGCGCGGGCGGGTCGCCCGCACGCTCGGCGCGGGGGCGGGCCTGATCGCCGCCACGCGCGAGAAGGACCGCCAGCCGGTCTGGTTCGTCACCGGCACCGACGACGCCGGGGTCGCGAGCGCCGCGCAGGCCTTCGGCGAGGCGACGCTGCACGACCGCTTCGCGCTGGCGGTCTCGCAGGGGCTGGCGATGAGCGTTCCCATCCAGGAGGCGGGCGGCCCGTGAGCGCTCCGGCGAGCCCGCTGCGCGCCGCCCGGGCGCCCGTCGCGGCCGCCTACGCGTGCGCGCTGGTCACGGCGGTGCTCGCGTTCGAGCACCCGCTCGTCCTGCTCGCGCTCGGCGCAGCGATCCTCGGCGCCGGGGTGCTCGCCGGCTGCGGGCGCTCGCTGGCGCGCAGCGCGCTGTTCGGCGTGCCGTTTGCCCTGACGATCGCGCTCGTCAACCCGCTCGTCGCGCGCGAGGGGCTCGACGTCGTGCTGCGGCTGGGCGAGCTCGGCCCGTTCGGGCAGCTCGACGTGACGCGCGAGAGCCTCGTCTTCGGCGCGGTCCTCGGGCTGCGCGCGCTGCTCGTCGTGCTGGCCGGCGGCGCGCTGCTGGCCGCGACCGTCGACTTCGACGAGCTGCTGCAGCGCTTCCGGCGCATCTCGGTGCGCTCGGCGCTGACGGCGGCGCTCGCCGTGCGGCTCGTGCCGGTGCTCGGCCGCGACGCGCGGCGCCTGGCCGACGCGCGCCGCTGCCGCCCGGATGCCGGGCCGCGCCCGAACGCCGCCGAGCGCCTGCAGATCGTCCGCGCGGTCGCGACCGGTGCGATGGATCGGGCGCTGGACGTCGCCGCGACGCTCGAGGTGCGCGGCTACGCCACGCCGGCCGCCGCGGGTGGGGCGCGGCGCCTGCCCGAGCCGTGGTCGCGCCACGACCTCGGCTTCGCCGCCTCGGCGATCGCGCTGCTCGTGCTCGCCGCGGGCGCGCGGCTGGCGGGCGTCGCGAGCTTCCAGGCGTATCCGACGACGCAGGCGGCGTTCGACGCGCAGGCCTGGCTGCTGTCGGGCGCGCTCGTCCTCACCGCGCTGCTGCCGTTCGCCGACCGGCGCGGGGTCCAGCGATGAGCGTCCTGCGCTTCGAGGGCGTGACCTACGGCTATCCGCATGCGCCCGAGCCGGCGCTGCGCGACGTCTCGCTGGACATCGGCCACGGGGAGTTCGTCGTCGCGGCCGGGCTGTCGGCGTCGGGCAAGTCGACGTTCCTGCGCGCCGCCTGCGGCCTGGTGCCGCACTTTCACGGCGGCACGTTCGCCGGTCG
>JAXDFS010000257.1:0-5842 GCA_034665465.1 Solirubrobacteraceae bacterium | reverse complement strand
TGAGCCCGCGCCAGGAGCGAAACCACGAGGAGCAGCTCGGCATCCCGGTCGTCGACCTCACCTCGATCATCCTCGACATCTTCGCCGGCCACGCCCACAGCGCCGAGGGCAAGCTGCAGGTCGAGCTGGCGCAGCTCGAGTACAACATGGCCCGCATGCGCGGGCTGTGGACGCATCTCGAGCGCCTCGGGGCGAGCGCGGCGCAGCCCGGCATCGGCGCCCGCGGACCGGGCGAGTCGCAGATCGAGACCGACCGACGCCTCGCGCGCAACCGGATCACCGCGCTGCGCCGGCGGCTGAAGGGCGTGAGCTCCTCGCGCGCGGTCATGCGCGCCGAGCGCGAGCGCGCGCACCTGCCGCAGATCGCGCTGGCGGGCTACACGAACGCCGGCAAGTCGACGCTTCTGAACCGGCTGACCGGCGCCGAGGTCGGCGTCCGCGACCGCCTCTTCCACACGCTCGATCCGACGACCCGCGAGCTGCGCGTCAACGGGCGCCCCTACCTGCTGACCGACACCGTCGGCTTCATCCGCAAGCTGCCCCACCAGGTCGTCGACGCGTTCGCCGCGACGCTGCACGAGACCCGCGAGGCCGACCTCGTCCTGCACGTCGTCGACGCCTCCGTCGACGAGGTCGAGATGCAGGCGATGATGCGCGCCGTCGACGAGACGCTGGAGACCGTCGGCGCGGGCGACCGCCCGCGGCTGCTCGTGCTCAACAAGGCCGACGCGCTGGACGCCGAGCGCCGCGAGGAGCTGGCCTTCGAGCATCCCGACGGGGTCCTCATCTCGGCTGCGGAGGGCGAGGGCCTGGAGCTGCTCGGCGAGCGCATCGAGGAGGAGTTCCGCCGCTCGCTGCGCTCGATCGACCTGCTGCTGCCCTATGCCGAGGGTGCGAGCCTCGCCGAGCTGCACGACGCCGCCGGCGACCTCGAGCGCACCGACACGCCCGAGGGCGTGCGGATCCGCGCCCGCGTGCCGGCGACCATCGCCGAGCGCTACGAGCGCTTCTCGGTGAACGGCACGCCGGCGGCGTGAGCGACGCCGCGCTGCGCGTCCAGCGCCTGCACGACGCGGCCCGCCTGCCCGCGCGCGCGCACGACGACGACGCCGGCTATGACCTCTGCGCGATCGAGGCCGCGTCGCTGGCGCCCGGGCAGCGCGCGCTGATCGGCACCGGCATCGCGATCGAGCTGCCGCCCGGCCATGCCGGGCTCGTCCTGCCGCGCAGCGGCCTGGCGGCGCGGCACGGGATCACGCTCGTCAACGCGCCCGGCCTGATCGACGCGGGCTATCGCGGCGAGCTGAAGGTCCTGCTGCTGAACACCGACCGGCAGGCGACCTTCGAGGTCGCGGTGGGCGATCGGATCGCGCAGCTGGTGATCGTCGCCGTCGCTGCCCCGGCGGTCGTCGAGGCCGAGACCCTCGCCGCGACGGTGCGCGGCGAGGGCGGGTTCGGCTCCAGCGGAGGCAGCTGACCCAGGTCCTAGATCAGGCCGTTGGCCTTCAGGAACGTCTGGGCGACGACGGCCGGCTTCTTCTTGTCGATGTCGACCGCGGCGTTCATCGTCTGCATCGCGTCGTTGGTGAGCTTCGAGCTCACGGCATTCAGCGTGGTGGCGAATGCCGGTCCCTCGGCGGTCAGCACCGAGTTCTTGACGACCGGCGTGACGTTCTGGAACCCGAAGATGCCCTGCGTGTCCTCGAGCACCGTGTACTTCCCGCTGGCGAGCTTGGCGTCGGTGGTGAAGATCGCGGCGGTGTCGATCTTGCCTGCGTCCAGCGCCGTGTACTGCAACCCGATCGCCAGCGGCTTGAAGTCGATCTTCTTCAGGCCGTACGCCTGCTGCAGGCCCTTCAGGCCCTGGAAGCGGGTGCGGTTCTCGGGCGGCGCGCCGAAGCTGAAGCGCCCGACCTTCTTGAGGTCAGCGATCGTCCGCAGCCCGTTCTTCTGGGCGAAGGCGGGCAGGACGGCCATGCCGTCGGCGTCGAAGAACGGCGTGCGCTCGAGGACCGTGAAGCCGCGCTTGGCCTCGAACTTCTGGGCGATGTCATACGTCGCCTGCTCGCTGCGCGGCTGATCCTTGGTGCCCGCGAGCTCCGTCGCGATCACGCCGGTGTACTCGGGGTAGAGGTCGATCTGCCCGCTCGTCAGCGCCTTGTCGGTGATCTCCGAGCTGCCGATGTTCGACTTCAGGGTGACCGAGTAGCCCTTCGCCTTCAGGGCCTGTGAGTACAGCTCGCCGAGGATGAACTGCTCGGTGAAGTTCTTCGCGCCCATCGTGACCGCCGGCTTGCCCTTGCCGGGCTGGGACGCGTCCTTGGTCGAGCTGTTGGACGAGTTGTCGCTGCTGCCGCAGGCCGCGAGGCCGAGTGCAAGCACGAATGCCAATGCGACGCCCAGCCATCTGAATCTCATCGTGGTGATGCTCCTTGGGTTGCTGACAGCTCGCCCGGACGCACGACGCGCGCCCCGGGTCCGAGGGTTGGTGTGTGGCGCAGCCCGCGGGGTGTCACCGCGCGCTGCAGTGCGGCGAACGCGAGCTCTGCGACGAGTGCGAGGAGGGCGACGCAGATCGACGCCGCGACGACGCCCGGCGGCCGGTAGCTGGCCTGGTTGACGATGATCTCGCCGAGCCCGCCGCCGCCCGCGACCGCTGCGAGCGTCGCGGTGGCGATGACGTAGACGGCGGCCGTCCTGATCCCGGCGAAGATCAGTGGCAGCGCGAGCGGCAGCTCGACGCGCATGAGCACCTCGAGCGGGCGCATCCCCATCCCGCGCGCGGCGTCGACGGCGCGGGGATCGACGCCGTCGACGGCGACGTAGGCGTTGGTGAGCATCGGCGGCGCGGCGAGCACGACCAGCGCGATCAGGATGTTCACGAAGCCGAGCCCGAGGATCGCGATGCCGATCGCGATGATCGCCAGGCTCGGCAGCGCGCGGCCGACGTTGGAGATGTTGATTGCCAGAAACGATCCGCGGTGGATGTGCCCGAGCCACACGCCGATCGGGATCGCGATCAGCAGCGAGACGGCGATCGCGGCGCCGCTGTACTCGAGGTGCTCGACGGTCTTGCTCAGGATCAGGTGGCTGTTGTCCGGGATGAACTTCAGCGCGTCGACGAAGGTGCTCATTTCAGCGCGTCCGTGCTCTCGCCCAGGGGGTCAGCCCGCGCTGCACGAGGACGAGCGCGCCGTCGGCCAGCAGCGCCATCGCGACCGCGAGCCCGCCGGCCGCCAGGATCTCGGTCTTGAAGACGTTGGACTGGATGGCGTCGAAGATCGGCTTGCCGAGGCCCTCGTTGATGACGAATGCCGCAACCGTCGCCAGGCTGATGATCGTCACCGTCGCGATCCGCAGGCCGGCCACGATCGCCGGCAGCGCCAGCGGCAGCTCGACCTTCCAGAAGATCTGGCGGTCGGTGAGGCCCATCCCGCGCGCGGCGTCGCGGACGTCGGCGGGCACGCCGCGCAGCCCCTCGAGCATGTTGCGAAACAGGATCAGCAGCGTGTAGGACACGAGCGCGATCTCCGCCGTGAGCAGGCTGAGCTTCGTGATCGGCACAAGCAGCTGGAAGAGCGCCAGCGACGGGATCGTGTAGAGCACGCCGGTGATGACCGTGATCGGCTTCTCGGTCCAGTGATGGCTGTGGGCCAGCAGCGCGAGCGCCGACGAGATGACGAAGCCGACGCCGATCGCGATGGCGACGAGCTTGACGTGCTGGCCCAGGGCGGGAACGAAGATGTCCGACCAGTTGTCGCGAAACCAGCCCATGCAGAACGTGCCGTTGTCGCGCACGCAGCTGGGCCCCGTGCCGCCGCCGAAGTCGGGGATGACCGGGCCCGCGGCCGCGGCGAGCGCGGCGATCATGCGTCGTCCTCGGAGGGCTCGGGCGCTGGTGCCGCGACGGCGTGCTCAGGCACGCTGGCGTCGGTCAGCAGCCGGCCCAGCGCGTCGATCGTGGCGATGCCGCGAACGGAGCCGTCGTCCTCGACGACGAGCGCGCCGCCGCCGCCGTCGGTCAGCAGCGCCGACAGGGCGTCGCGCGCGGTCATCGTGTCGGGGAGGCGCAGCCGCGGGGAGTGGCCGTTGGGCTTGGGCAGCTCGAGCTCGCCGAGCGTCGTCAGCGACAGGCGCTTGAGGCCGCGGTCGGCGCCGACGAAGCGCGCGACGAAGTCGTCGGCCGGGTTGGCGAGGATCTCGGCCGGCGTGCCGTACTGGGCGAGGAGGCCGCCCTCGCGCAGGATCGCGATCCGGTCGCCCATCTTGATCGCCTCGTCGATGTCGTGGGTGACGAAGACGATCGTCTTGCGCACGAGCGCCTGCAGGCGCAGGAACTCGTCCTGCAGGCGGTCGCGGTTGATCGGGTCGATCGCGCCGAAGGGCTCGTCCATGAGCATCACCGCCGGGTCCGCGGCCAGCGCGCGGGCGACACCGACGCGCTGCTGCTGGCCGCCCGACAGCTGCACCGGGTAGCGCGTGCGCATCTCCTGGTCGAGGCCGACGAGCTCGATCAGCTCCTTCACGCGCGCGGAGATGCGCGCCTTGTCCCAGCCGAGCAGGCCGGGGACCGTCGCGATGTTCTCGCCGATCGACCGGTGCGGGAACAGGCCTACCTGCTGGATGACGTAGCCGATGTCGCGGCGCAGCTCGGCCGGCTTGCGCGCGTTGACGCTGCGCCCGCCGAGCAAGATGTCGCCCGCGGTCATGTCGATCATGCGATTGACCATCCGCATGGCGGTGGTCTTGCCGCATCCCGACGGGCCGACGAGGACGCAGATCTCGCCTGCCGGGACCTCGAGCGACAGCCCGTCGACGGCGGGTCGGTTGCTGCCGGGGTAGCGCTTGGTCGCCTCGCGGAATTCCAGCGGCTCCGCCGACGACTGCGTGGACTGGTCCCCCACGGGGCGCATGCTACCCCTGGTGTGAAGGCCTCAGGCTCCTGCGGCGCGGCGGGCCTCGGCGTGGGCGGCGTCCTCCAGGCGATCGTCGAGCGCCTCGAGCTCCTCGAGGCCGGTGGCGTGCCGGATCAGCCAGTCGGCGAACCAGGCGTTCTTGGGCAGCAGCGGCCCGTGCAGGTAGGTGCCGATGACGCTCCCGCGGCGCACGCCCTCGACGCCCGAGGAGCCCGTGTTGCCGTGGCCCTTCAGGACGCGCCCGAGCGGCGCCTCGCCCGCTGCCAGGCGCGTGCGCCCGGCGTGGTTCTCGAAGCCGGCGAGCACGGCAGGCTCGCCGTCGCCGTCGCCGTCGAGTCGCACCTCGATCGCGACATTGCCGATCAGCCGCGGCCCGTCGGAGCGGACCGTCTCGAGGTCGACGAGGCCGATCCCGGGGATCTCCTCGTCGCCGAGCGCGTAGCGATGGCCGAGCAGCTGATAGCCGCCGCAGACGCCGAGCACGAGCGCGCCGCGCGCGGCCGCGGCGTGCAGCGCGTCGCGCTTGGTCTGCACGAGGTCCAGGGCGCACAGGCGCTGGTCGCGGTCCTGCCCGCCGCCGAGGTAGAAGAGGTCGTGAGCGTCGGGATCGACGGCCTCGCCGAGACCGGCCGCGGTCACAGCGAAGCCGATGCCCCGCCAGCGACAGCGGCGCTCGAGCATCAGCAGGTTGCCGCGATCGGCATAGATGTTCATGAGCTCGGGATACAGCGCGCAGACGCGCAGCTCAGCCACGCAGCATCACCACGCTCGAGCCGACGTGGTCCTCGGTCGCCGCGATCCGGCGGCGCGGCTGCGGCGCGAGCCCGGCCGCGACGCCCTCGGCCTCAAGGCGGGCGGGGTCGAGGCGGTCGAGGTGGATCCGGTTCGGGCTGGCGGTGCGCCGCCCGCCGGCGTCCAGCGTGCTG
>JAXDFS010000256.1:0-5118 GCA_034665465.1 Solirubrobacteraceae bacterium | reverse complement strand
GCCGAGGTGTCGATGGAGACGATGTTCGCGTGCGCCTCGGGGGAGCGCACGACGGCGGCGTGCAGCATGCCGGGCAGCACGAGATCGTCGACGTACGTCGCGCGGCCGGTGATGAGGCGCGGGTCCTCCTTGCGGCGCAGCGACTGCCCGACCCACTTCGACGGTGCCTGCTCGATGATGCTCATGCGGGCACCCCCGCCCCTGCCTGGGCGGCGGCCAGGACCGCCTTGACGATGTTCTGGTAGCCGGTGCAGCGGCAGAGGTTGCCCTCCAGCCCCTTGCGCACCTCCTCCTCGGTGATCGGTCCGTCGCCGTCATGGCGGGCGAGCAGGTCGGCCGCGGCCATGATCATGCCCGGGGTGCAGTAGCCGCACTGCAGGCCGTGGCTGTCCCAGAAGCCCTGCTGCAGCGGGTGGTACTCCCCGCCGGCGCCGGCCATGCCCTCGATCGTCGTGATCTGGGCGCCGTCGCACTGCACGGCGAGGACGGTGCAGCTCTTGGCCGACTCGCCGTCGATGTGACACGTGCAGGCGCCGCAGTTGGACGTGTCGCAGCCGACGTGCGTGCCGGTCAGGCCGAGCTCGTCGCGCAGATAGTGGACGAGCAGCATGCGCGGCTGCACCTCCGAGCTGTGCGCCTCGCCGTTGACGGTCATCTCTACCCGAGCAGTCTGAGCCATGCCATCTCCTCTTGTTCCCCGCGGTGGCCGAACCGGCGGCACGCGCTCAGGCCCCGTGACGGCCCGAGCGGCGGTGCGCCAGATCAATTGGGTTGCGCCTAACCATCTTCGTCCAGATCCTTAGGGATGGATCAACGCCGGTGGTTCCTACCCCGATCGGCGGCCCTTGCAGCGCCGGAATCTCAGGCGCGGGCGTCCAGGGCCTGGTTGACCAGCGCGTCGGCATCCGCATTCTGGGCGCGCGGCACCGAGCGGACCGTCCAGCGCTCGAAGTCGCCGAGCGCCTGCAGCGCGGCGGCATGAAGGGGCTTCATGTCGCGGTGCTTGACCTTGTAGACGCCGTTGACCTGCTTTGCGACGAGCTCTGAGTCGTTGACGACCTCGACCTCGCTGGCGCCCAGCTCGCGCGCCCGCGCCAGCCCGAGCAGCAGGCCGCGATATTCGGCGACGTTGTTCGTGGCCACGCCGATCGTCTCGGCGGCCTCGTCGAGCACCTCACCCGACGGGGCAGACAGCACCGCCGCCGCGGCGGCCGGCCCAGGATTGCCGCGGGCGCCGCCGTCGACGTGCACGACGACCTTCAGCGCCGCTACTCCGGATCCAGGCGCGGGAACTCGCCGGCGACGCGCGGGCGGCGGCGATCGCGCTTCTCGCGCTGCTCGGCCGCAGCCGGGTCGTCGTTGGGCCCGCGCCGCTCGGACTTGCGCCGATCGACGATGACCGTGACGTTCGGATCCTCGGCGTAGTAGGCGGTGAGCTTCTCGAAGAGCTCCTCCTCGAGGGCCTCTGGCACGACGCAGTAGATCACGAGGTGACCGCGCTGGAGATCATGGGCACCACGGAAGGATTCATCAGCCGGTCGCCACCCTAGTACACGCGGCCAGCGATCCGGCTCACGCGGCGAGCACGAGCTGCCCGCGCTCGTCGGCGGCGGCGTTGGCGACCTGCTCGGCAGGCGTCAGCTCCGACAGCTCGGCGCCCTGGGCGCTCACGCGAACGCCGGCCGCCTCGTCGGCGAGGTCGACCTCGTAGCGGTACCAGCACAGCTCCCAGGCGACGACGATCGAGACGATCGCGCCCTCGGTCTCGGAGGGCAGCACGCTGACGTAGGGCACGCCGAGCGAGCGGGCGACGCCGGCGATCCGGCGGGGGTGGGCGCTGCTGTTGAAGACGTCCAGCGCGCGGGCCATCTTCAGGTCGGCGTTCGTCGGCACCGCGTGCACGTGACGCGGCTCGCGCGGGCCGGCAGCCGCCTCGCCGGCGGCCGCGGGTGCGAGCGCGACGGCCTCCTCGAAGCCGGCGTCGGCGTCCTGCTCCTCTTCGCCGCGGCGGCTGCGCGGGCGGCTCCCGGCCTCGATGCGCGCGACGTTCGTCGAGGGAGCGCGCCGGGCGGGGACGGCCGCCACGTCGCGCGTGGCGCCGTCGCGGCGCGGGATCAGGCGCTCCAGCAGCGAGCGCCCGCCGCGCGGGCCGTTGCGGCGCACGCCGAGCGCGTTGTCGGCGCCCTCCCGGATCCAGCCCTCGTTGGCGGCGCGCGCGGTGCACAGCTCGCAGACCATGCGCCGCGAGCCGTTGGCGATGAACGGGTCGGCGTGCTCGCCGCGCAGCAGGGTGCGGCCGCAGACGTCGCAGGGCACCGCGGCACGGCTCGTGGTGATCGACTTGCGCTCCATCCGCGCCCAGGGTATCTGCCGGGAAGGCCGCCGGGGCTCTCGGTGCAGGCAAAAGCCGTCCGGCCGGCCGCTACCCGGGCCGTGGGCGCGCCGCGGCCGGGCCGACGTGCCTGGCCAGCCACGCGACGAGCGGCGCTGCCGCCTCGAGCTCGGCGCGCACCACCTCGGCGCAGAGCGGCTCGTGCAGCCAGGGCTCGAGCGCGTGGCGACGCGAGACGGTCAGCTGCCTGAGGCGCAGCAGGTCGCAGCGCGGATGGTCGGGCGCATAGCCGCGGGGCGCGCGCTTGAGCGCGGGCTCTGCGAGCGTCAGCCCGGCCTCCTCGGCGGTCGCCGCGGCGCGCTCGAACGCCCGGCCCGTGCGAGCGTCGTCGATCGCCGCGCGGTAGCGCTCGAGCTGGTCGGAGGACGGGCGGTGCAGGCCGGCCGCGACGAGCAGCCCGTCCAGCGAGAGCTCGACGTAGTAGCCGCCGGCCGCCCCATAGCCGATCGCGATGCCCAGCTGCTCCTTGATCGGCGGGCGCTGGTGAAAGCGCGTGTCGTTGTAGGGGCGAAAGAAATGCGGCTCGCCGAGGTGCCCCAGCGATTGCGCGAGCGCCTTGCCCGGCGCGAGCAGGTCGGCGTCGTAGCGGCCGCGATTGGCCCTGAACCAGTCGCGGTCGTTGTCTGCTTCGAGGTCGCGCAGGAACGCGAGCGCTGCGGGCGGCCACATTGGCGCCTCCTTCGGTCGTTCACACCCTGCAGAGGCGCCGGCGCGGCCCGTCTCGCCCCCTACGCGCTGACGGTCTCCTCCTCGGTCGCCTGCGCCACGACCTTCTGCTGCAGGTGCGCGGGGACCTCCTCGTAGTGGTCGAACTCCATCGTGTAGTCGCCCTGGCCGCCGGTGAGCGAGCGCAGGTCGGGGGCGTAGGTGAGCATCTCGGCCATCGGCACCTCGGCCTTGACCTCGGTCAGGCCGCCGCCGACGCCCTCCATCCCCTGCGGGCGCCCGCGCCGCGAGTTGAGGTCGCCGATGACGTCGCCGACCGAGTCCTCCGGGATCGAGAGCGTCACGAGCATGATCGGCTCCAGCAGCACCGGTCCCGCGTTGGCCATCGCCTCGCGCATGGCGATCGACCCCGCGAGCTTGAACGCCATCTCCGAGGAGTCGACCGTGTGGTAGCTGCCGTCGAAGACCGTGACGCTGACGTCCTTGACCGGGCAGCCGGCGATCGGGCCCGAGCGCATCGCGTCCACGACGCCCTTCTCGACGGCCGGGATGAACGACGTCGGGATGACGCCGCCCTTGATGCGGTTGACGAACTCGAAGCCGGCACCGGGCTCGCGCGGCTCGATCGAGATGTGGCAGTCGCCGAACTGGCCGCGGCCGCCGGACTGCTTCTTGTGGCGCCCGTGGGCCTTGGCGGGCTTGCGGATCGTCTCCTGGTAGGGCACGCGCGGCGGCTTGAGCGTGACCTCGGCCCCGAAGCGCTCCTTGAGGCGGTCGACGATGACCTCGACGTGCATCTGCGAGAGGCCGGCGATGATCTGGTCGCCGGTCTCCGGATCGCGGTGCAGGTCGATCGTCGGGTCCTCCTCCTGCAGGCGGCGCAGCGACGTGAAGACCTTGTCCTCGTCGCCCTGGGCCTCCATCGCGAACGCCATGACCGGTGCCGGCAGCACGATCTGCGGCATCGAGATCGGCTCGTCGCGCTCGGCGAGCCAGTCGCCCGCCCGCGACTCCTTGAGCTTGGCGACCGCGCCGATGTCTCCCGGGCCGAACTCTTCGGCGTGCCCGGACTCCTTGCCGCTGAAGACCAGCAGCTGGCCGATGCGCTCCTTGCCGTGCGTGCGGGTGTTCATGACGTGCGTGTCGTGGGCCATGAGGCCCTGGTAGACCCGGAAGAGGTTGATGCGCCCGGCGAACGGGTCGGCGCGGGTCTTGAAGACGTAGGCGTACAACGGTGCGTCGTCGCGCGCCTCGAGCGTTATCTCGGGCAGCTCGAGGCTGCCGTGCTTCACCGGTGAGGGCAGGTCGTCGACGATCGCGTCCAGCAGCCGGTTGGTGCCGAGGTTGCGCGTCGCGACGCCGCAGACGACCGGGAACAGCGAGCCGTGGTTGGTGCCCTCCTTCAGCGTGGTCACGATCTCGTCGTGGGCGATCTCCTCGCCCTCGAGGTAGCGCTCCATGAGCAGGTCGCTCACTTCGCAGATCTCGTCCATCAGCTTCTCGCGGTACTCCTCGGCGACCTCCAGCAGGTCGGCCGGGATCTCGATCTCGCTGCAGTTCTCGCGGGCCGCGCCTTCGTAGGTGTAGGCCTTCATGTCGACGAGGTCGATGACGCCGGAGATGTCGTGCTCGGAGCCGATGGGGATCTCGGTGGCGACGACGTGCGCGCCGAAGGCGTCCTTCAGCGACTCCAGCGCGCGGAAGAAGTCCGCTCGCTCGCGGTCGAGCATGTTCACGAAGATCATGCGGGCGAGATCGAGCTCCTGGGCGCGCGCCCACAGGCGGCGCGTGGACACCTCGACGCCCATCACGCCGTTGACGACGAAGACCGCCGACTCGCACACCCGCATCGCGCCCAGCGCGTCTGCGACGAAGCTCGGCTCGCCCGGGGTGTCGAGCAGGTTGATCTTGCGATCGGACCACTCGAACGAGCTCAGCGCCGCCGAGATCGACATCTTGCGCGCCTGCTCGTCGGGCTCGGAGTCCGAGACGGTCGTGCCGTCGAGCACCGACCCCAGCCGGTTGGTCGCGCCGGCCTCGAAGAGCAGCGCCTCGTGCAG
>JAXDFS010000255.1:0-17425 GCA_034665465.1 Solirubrobacteraceae bacterium | reverse complement strand
TCGCGCGTCAGGCCGCGACAGCCGGCTCGTAGCGGCGGCGAATCTCGTACAGCGTCGTGCGCTCGGCGGCCGGGCGGCCGGCGCGATGCGCGGCGGCGACGAGCTCGTCGGGGTCGAGCTTGGTGCCGTGGTAGCTGCCGGCGAGACGGCTGATCGACTCCTCCATGAGCGTGCCGCCGAGGTCGTTGACGCCCCAGCGCAGCGCCTCGGTTGCCGCGTCGAGGCCCATCTTCACCCACGACGCCTGCAGGCTTCCGATCGTGCGCCCGAGCGCCAGGCGAAACACGGCCGTGTGCTTGAGGTTCTCCTCGCGCGAGATCTCCTCGACGCCGTGCGTGCGGCCCAGCAGCGTGTGAAACGGATGAAGCTCAGCGGCACGAACTCCGTGATGCCGCCGGTGCGCTCCTGCAGCTCGCGCACGACGCGCATGTGCTCGGCGAGCTCCCATGGCTCCTCGATGTGGCCGAACATCACGGTCGCCGTCGAGCGCAGGCCGGCCGCGTGCGAGGCCTCGATGATCTGCACCCAGCGCGCCACGGGCAGCTTGTTGGGGCTGATGCGCTCGCGCACGCCGTCGTGCAGCACCTCGGCGGCCGTGCCGGGCGTCGAATCCAGGCCGGCGTCGCGCAGCCGCGCGAAGACGTCGGACGGCGCCAGCTCGCTGACGTCGCACATGTGCGCGATCTCCATCGGCGAGTAGGCGTGCAGGTGCAGCTGCGGCGCGGTCTGGCGGGCGAGGCGCAGCCAGCCCTCGTAGTCCTCCAGGCCCCAGTCGGGGTGGATGCCCGACTGCATGCAGATCTCGGTGGCCCCGAAGGCGACGGCCTCGTGCACGCGACGGACGAACTCGTCGCGCTGCAGCTCATAGGCGTCCGGCGAGCGCTTGCCCTGGCCGAAGCCGCAGAAGGCGCAGCCGACGATGCAGACGTTCGAGACGTTGATGTTGCGGTTGACGACGAACGTGACCGTCTCCCCCGCCAGCTCGCGGCGCAGCTCGTCGGCTGCCTGGCGCATGTCCTCGATGGCCTCCGGGCGCGTCTCGGCGAAGAGCGCGGTCAGCTCGTCGGCGGTCAGCGCCAGCCCGTCGCGGGCGCGCGACACCGCGCCGGCGACGAGGTCGGGTCGCAGCGGCCGGGGCGGCTGCGTGCGGCCGCTGCCGTGACGCGGGATGAAGCTCCAGTAGCGCGCCTTGACGACGTCCAGGACGCCCTGCGCCTGCCACTCAGGATCGATGTAGCGCGGGTAGACGCACAGCCGCTCGGTGAGCGCCACGCCCTCGGGCGCGAGGCGCCTGCGCACCTGGTGCGGCGACGGGAACGGGTGCTCGGGCGAGATGTGGTCGCCGTTGGCGCTCAGGCCGCCGAGGTCGGTCGCGCCGGCGCGCACGAGCTCGGGCCACCAGTCGGCGAGGTTCGGCGGCACCTGCACGCCGACGCCCGGCAGCAGGCGGCGGCACTCGGCGACCAGCCGGCGCATGTCCTCGACGCTGACCGGCGTGGCCCAGGCGGGAAGGTCCAGGCGCGGGCCGTCGCCGATGCCGGTGCGCCAGAGCTCGCGGGCGGCCTCGTCGGCGATCTGCGCCGGCTCGCGGCCGTAGTAGCTGGAGTGCGGGACGAAGTTCTGCAGGATGACCTCCTGCAGGTGCCCGTGCTCGGCATGCACGGCCGCGAGCGCCTCGAGCGCGGCGACGCGCTCCTCCTCGCGCTCCCCGATGCCGACGAGGATCCCGCTCGTGAACGGGATCCGCAGCTCGCCGGCGGCGCGGATCGTCTCCAGGCGGCGCTGCGGGTGCTTGGTCGGCGAGCCCTGGTGGGCGACGAGGTCGGGGTTGATCGACTCCAGCATGAGCCCCTGCGACGCGGTGACCTCGCGCAGCCGGGCCAGGTCCTCGCGGCCGAGCACGCCGAGGTTCGTATGCGGCAGCAGCCCGCACTCCAGCGCGCGCTCGCAGGCCCAGACGACGTAGCCGACGAAGTCCTCGTGGCCGTACTGCGCCAGCCGCTCGCGCACGCCCGCATCGACCTCGGGGCGCTCCCCGGTCAGCACGAGCAGCTCCTTGACCCTGCGCCTGGAGGCGTCGTCGAGGAGGGCGAGTACCTCGTCGGGCGCGTGCAGGTGCGTGCGGTGGGTGGCGAACGCGCAGTACTTGCAGTAGCAGCGGCACGTTCGCGACAGCGAGAGCGTCAGGTTGCGGCTGAAGGTGACCCGCCGGCGCACCGGCCCCAGGTTACGCCTCCGGTGAGCCGAGCTTGTCGATCGGGCGCAGCGACACGCGGTCCTTCAGCACGAGGGCGTCGTAGGTGAGCGCAGCCGCGACCGCGGCCAGGACCGGAGCGACGATGTAGGCCAGCAAGAAGGTCCCGGCCGGCCCGAACTCGCCGCTGATGAGCGCGGGGCCGAACGCGCGCGCGGGGTTGAAGCCGCCGCCGGTCATCGGTGCGAGCACCATGACGATGAAGCCCAGCGTCGCGCCGATGATGAATGGCGCCCAGGCCTTGTCGGAGGTCGGGTTGACGGCGGCGCCCATGATCGCCCACATGAGCATGAAGGTGCCGATGAACTCGCCGAGGAAGCCCGCTGCGCCCTTGCCCTGCAAGAAGGTCTTCGAGACGCCGACCGCGCCGAAGTTGACCGCGTCGCCGCTGCCGTTCTGCAGCAGGGCCTTGGCCACCAGCACGCCGATGACGGCCCCGGCCAGCTGGACGAGGATGTAGATCGCGGCGTCGACCGGCGCGATCTTGCGCACCGCGCACAGTGCGATCGTGACCGCGGGGTTGAAGTGCGCGCCCGACGCCCCGCCCAGCGTGGCCACGAGCATCATGAGCACGAAAGCGTGGACGAGGCCGATCGCCACGAGGTCGGGGCTGCCCCCGCCGCCGGCGTAGACCGCCACGACGAGCACCACGAACAGCACGAGCATGAACGTCCCGACAAGTTCGGCCGCGTAGGCCGAGGTACCGCGACGCTCCATGTGCTCTCCAGTGTGTTCGGCGTTGACGACCGCCAACGTATCCTCGGCGCCAGATGGACCGCCGGCTCGCCATCGCGTTCGTCCTCGCCGTCGCCGTCGCGCCGGCGCTGGGCGCCTGCGGCCCGGCGCAGGAGGATCGCGCGCCCAACAGCGCCGCCACGCTCGTGCTGGACTCGCGCCCGGCGGCGGTGCACACCGGCATCTACATGGCGGTCGCGCGCGGCTATGACCAGGCGCTCGGGGTGACGCTGCACGTCCGCGCGCCCGACCACGCGGGGCCGGTGAAGGCCATCTCCTCCGGCCGCGCGCAGTTCGCGGTCCTCGACATCCACGATCTCGCGATCGCGCGCGACCGCGGCCTGGACCTCGTCGGGGTGATGGCGCTCGTCCAGACGCCGCTGGCGGCGATCCTCGCGCAGCCGTCGATCCGCACCCCGCGTCAGCTGGAGGGCCACCGCGTCGGCGTGACCCGCGGGCCCGCCGGTCGCGCCGTGCTGCGGTCGATCGTCGCCGGCGCCGGCGGCGACCCGGCCAAGGTCTCGGTGACGAGGATCGGCTCCGGCGCGACGGTCGCCGGCCTTCTGGCGGGGCGCGTGGCCGGCGTCGAGACCTCATGGGCCACGGACGGCGTCGCGCTGCAGGCGCAGCGCCCCGCGATCCGCGAGTTCCGCGTCGAGGACTTCGGCGCCCCCGCCTATCCAGAGCTCGTGCTCGCCGTCACGCGTCAGACCCTGCAGGACGAGCCGAACCTCGTGCGCGCGACAGTCGCGGCGCTCTCGCGCGGCTACTCGGAGGTCCTCGCCGATCCCGAGAGCGGCGTCAGCGCGCTGGAGCAGGCGACGGGCGCCCGCGCGAGCCGGGACCTCCAGGGCGGCCTCGACGCCGTCTCGCCGTCCTTCAGGGAGGGAGTGCAGGCCTTCGGTGAGCTCGTGCCTGCGCGCCTGCGCGCCTGGGCGCGCTGGGAGCAGCGGCTGGGGATCGTCAAGCGCCTGCCGGACGTCGGGCGGGCGTTCGACGGGCGCTACGTGCCGCCCGACGGGCGCGACTGAGCGGCCGCGCCGGTCGCGGTGGCGGCGGCGGCGGCGCGCTCGCGCTCGAGCAGGCGCGCCATGATCACCGACGAGCGCAGCGACCCGTCGCGGCGGCGGTAGTGGTCGCGCCGCTCGCCCTCGCGCTCGAAGCCGCAGGACTCGTACAGCGCGATCGCGCGCTCGTTGTCGGGCCAGACCTCGAGCTCGACCTTGTGCAGGCTGCTGTTGAGCGCGTGGGCCATCGCGGCCTGCAGCAGCGCGCGCCCGCCGCCCTTGCCGCGGGCTGGCTCCACGATCGACATTCCCAGCGTCGCCACGCCGGCCACTGCGGTCGCGTGCAGGCCCAGGCTCCCGATGATCCGGCCCTCGTCCTCGAGGACCCAGAGCGGATCGTTGCCGTTGGCGATCGTGTTGCGCACGCGCTCGGCGAAGGCGGCCACGTCGACCGGGGGCTCGGTGGCGATCCAGCGGCGCTCCTCGGCGACCGCGGCGATGACTGCGGCGAAGGCCCTGGAGTCCTCGATCGTCGCGCGCCGCACGTGCATGGGCTGGAATCTACGGGGTCGCCCCTGCGCCCCGATCGCGCGGGGCACAGTGGGCGCTCCATCAAACTCCACAAAGCTGATCGGCTTTCTATATATTCTCTGTCGTGATGTCTGGGACCGATGTCCACCAGCACCTCTGGTCGGAGGAGCTCGTCGCGGAGCTCAGCCGCCGCCGCGAGGCGCCGCTCATCCGCCGCCGCGGCCGCGGCCGCGGCTGGGTGCTGCGCCTGCGCGACGAGCCCGAGCACGCCTTCGACCCCGCCGCCCACGACCCGCGCGCCCGCCGCGAGCTGCTGGCTGTCGACGGGATCGAGCGTGCGCTGCTGTGCATCTCGAGCCCGCTCGGCATCGAGGCCCTCGAGCGCCGCGAGGCCGAGCCGCTGCTCGCCGCCCACAACGCCACCGCACGGGAGCTCGGCGCCGGGTTCGGCGTCTGGGGCGCGGTCTCGCTGCGGCCACCGGACGCCCGCGACGTCGACGACCTGCTCGACGCCGGGGCCGTGGGCATCTCGCTGCCGGCGGGTGCGCTCAGCAGCCCGGACGGCCTCGAGCGCTGCGGGCCGCTGCTCGAGCGCCTCGAGCGCCGCGACGCGCCCCTGCTCGTGCACCCCGGTCCCGGGCCGTGGCGCGCCTGGCGCCCGCAGCCCTACGCGATCGACGACGCGCCCGGCTGGTGGCCCGCGATGACGCGCTACGTGTCCGACATGAGCGCCGCCTGGCACGCGTTCGCCGCCTTCGGTCGCGCCGCGCACCCGAACCTGCGCGTCCTCTTCGCAATGCTCGCGGGCGCAGCGCCCCTGCACGGCGAGCGGCTCGCGGCGCGCGGCGGGCCCGCCGGTGCCGTCATCGACGACCGGCTCTTCTACGACACGTCCTCCTATGGCGTCCGGGCGATCGATGCGCTCGTGCGCTGCGTCGGCATCGACCAGCTCGTCCACGGCTCCGACCGGCCGGTCGTCGACGCCGCCCCGCCCGCCCTACTGGGCCCCGCCGCGGGCGAGGCGATGGTCGGGGCGAACGTCACGCGCCTGCTCGGCGAACGCGCCCCCGCGGCCGCGGTGGCGGCGTGACCCTCACGATCGCCGCGCCGCGCACGCGCGATCTCACGCGTGCCGAGCTTCATGATCTCGTAGCCGAGCTCGCCGGCCGGCCGCAGGAGTGGCGCCACCTCGTCCATCACGACCGGTCGGTGCGCACCTACGAGCAGCTGCTGCGCGACGGGCACGTCGCCGTCTGGCTGATCTGCTGGATGGACGACCACGACACGGGCTTTCACGACCACGACGTCTCCTGCGGAGCGCTGGCGGTCGCGCAGGGCGCCGTCGTGGAGGAGCGCCTCGCGCTCGGCGGCCCGCCGCTGCGGCGCCGGATGCGCGCGGGCGACGCGGTCGACTTCGCGGCCTCGGACATCCACCGCGTCGCGCACGGCGGCGGCGGCCCCGCGATCACGATCAACGCCTACTCGCCGCCGCTGTGGCGCATGGGCGCCTACGAGACGACCCCGGGCGGCGCGCTGCAGCGCCATTCGATCTCCTACGCCGAGGAGCTGCGCCCGCTGGACCTCGTGGCCGGCGCCGGGATCTGAGCGGCCACGGGGCCGTCGACCGGCGCGGCGCCCGCGCCCGCTACTGCGCGCGGCTGCGCCTGAACTCGTCGCGAACGGACTGCGGGCGGCCCCACATCTGCGTGACCTCGACGCGGCCGGAGCGCACGCCTCGCAGCGCCAGCTCGCCCTCGATCCCCGCGTCGTCGAGGAGCTTGAGGGCGCCGTGCACGGTCTGCGCGGCAGCCGCGTGGCCGAAGCGGTGCGCCACCAGCAGCCGCCAGTGCCAGTCGTGGCGGGAGTAGGGCTGCGCATTGATCGTGACGAGGTACGTCGCCGCGTCGATGTAGCGCCGCTCGTCGGCGATGCGCAGGTCGAGCTCGAGGTCGGTCCAGTCGTCGGGCAGCGAGTCGACGATCTGGGAGAACGTGTCGGCCAGGGCCATCCGCGCAGGCTACCGCCGCGCTCTGAAGCTCGCCGTCCTGGCCCGGGTCAGGCCGGGTCGCGCGGTGGCGGTCGCCGTCACGCGCCAGCGGGTGCGGACGGTCTGCGTCCCGCGCGGCCGGACCGTCACGTGCAGGTTGAGCAGGTCGTCGCGCTTGATCTTCGCCGTGCGGCGGCCGATCACGCGGTTGCGCGGGTCGCGGATCACGAGCGTGAGCCGACTGGTCCGGGCAAGGCCGATGCGGACCGTCACGACGCGCTGCCCGCTGCGCCGGGCCGACAGGCGGCCGATGACCGGCCTGCGGGTCGCCGGGACGGGGGTTCCCTGCGGCGGTGCCTCGGGGCCCGCCGCCGGCGCCGGCGGCGCCGCGGCTGCAGCGGGCACCGGCACGCCGGGCGCGGCCGGCCCCGGCGGGGCGGCCGGCGCGGGCGGCAGCGCCACGCGCCAGGCACCACGGCCGTGGGTGGCGGCGTACAGCAGGCGGCCGCCCGGGGCGATGGTCAGCCCGTAGACGGCCACCGGCGGCAGGTTGCCGGCCGCCTGCTCCCACTGCGCGGCGCCGTTGGGACGCCGCAGGACGCCGAAGTCGGTTGCCGCGTAGAGGTCGCCGGTCGGGTCGTCGCGGACGAGATCGGTGACCGGCTGGTCGCCGATCGCGCCGGGATCGCCGGTCGTGCCGGAGAGGTCGGTCCACGTGGCGGTGCCGGCGGCGCGGTCGAAGCGCACCTCGAAGACGTGCCCGGGCTGACCGGGGGTGTACGCCTCGTAGCCCGAGAACGACACCCACGCATGGTCGGCGTCGGCCGGGTCGACGTGGATGCTGCTGACGAAGCGATCGGGGATCGCCGGCGTCGAGATCTGCGTGAAGCGCACGCTGTTGACGTTCGCCGCGTCGGCGTTGTTGGACACGAAGACGCCGCCGCGCCGGCGCCCGACCCAGAGCGTCCCGGCGTCGGCCGGCGTGCGCTCGGTCGCGACGATGTAGTTGCCGGGGGTGCCGATGTGCCCGCGCGCGCCGCCCAGGCGCGTCCAGTCTCCGCAGACCGCCGTTCCGTCGCCGACCGTGAACGCCGTCTCCCGGCAGTGCGCGTCGAGGTCGGTCCGATCGCCGCCGTCGTCCTGTGTGCGCCACACGTACTCGCCGCCCGTGAACAGCGTGCCGGGCGTGACGGGGTCGTCGATCATCGGGACGTAGAAGGAGAAGCACTCGGAGGCCGGGTCGGGGCTGCCGCAGTTGACGTTGGCGTTGTCCAGCGGCTCGGAGATGTAGTCCCACGTCGCCGGATCGTCGCCGTGGAAGTTGACGTCCATGGTCGGGCCGAAGTACGTGTGCACGCGCGCGCCGGCCGCCGGGTCGATCGCCGACTGCCCTCCGTCGCCGCCGACCGACTCAAACCAGGCCGGCCCGCCGGTGAAGGCCCAGGTCCCGTTGTCCTGGGTGCCGCCGAGCACGTCGTTGACCGGATCGGCCTGGTTGACCGACAGGCTCTGGAACTGGATCGTGCGCAGGCCGTCGTTGAGCGGGTCGAGGCCGGTCGGGACGGCCGACAGCGCCTGCCGGCAGAGTGCCAGCTCGTCCGGGGTGAACGTCGCGTCGACCGGAAGGGCCGCCTGGCGCTGGTCACAGCGCGCCGAGTCGTCGGCGAACGCGCCGCTCGTGCGCACGACGCCGCCGTCGGAGCCGACGAACACGCGCTCGGTGGCGCCGGCGTTGGCGGGGCTGAAGACGAGCGCGTGCTGATCGGGGTGCATACCCTGCGCGAGCTGGTCGGCGGGCAGGGACGGGTCGTCCTGGATCGTCGGCCCGGCCTCGTTGGTCATGTCGGTGAACGACACGCCGGCGTCGCTGGAGCGCACGACCGCGCGGCCGTTTGTGCGCTGCGGGCTGACGCCGGTCGCCCCGAAGAGCTCCTCGTAGTTCATCGACCCGCCGAGGTACACGGTGTCGGGGTTGCGCGGGTCGGCCTTGACGACGATGTCGTAGCCGCACTGGCCCTGGCAGAAGTTGAACGACGTGAAGCCGGCGGTGTTGGCGATGTCGGGGTCCGACAGCAGCACGTAGGCCGGTGCCCGGTTGGCGGGGTTGGTCGTCGCGGTGCCGGGGGTGACGAGGTTCGCGGCGGCCTGCCCGGCGTTGTCGGTGCGCCACAGTGCGCTGTAGACGTTGTCGTCGGAGGAGTCGCCGAGGTACATGCGGGTCGTCGCGCCCAGGTCGGCGAGATCGAACTCCGTGCGGTCGCCGAAGAAGTCGGCGGGGGCGGCGGCGGGGTCAACCGTGTCGGCCGGGAACTTCGTGGCGAAGACCTGTGCGAAGGTGGCCGTGCCCGCGGAGCGGCGCCATATGCCGTAACCCGTGACCGCCGCGTACACGACGCTGCTGTCGTTGGGGTCCAGCATGACCTCGTTGACGCTGCCGGTGAAGAAGTCGTTGCCGGTGTCGGCGGGAGTCGGGTCGGGCGGCTTGGAGAAGGCGAGCGCGAAGCTGGCACCGCCGTCGGTCGTCTCGTAGAGCCCGAGCTGTGGCGCGCCCGGGGGCGTGCGGCGCCCGCCGTTGACCGACGCGATGCCGTGGCGCGCGACCGCTGTGCCGATGAAGACGTGTGCGCTGTTCGCGGGGTCGATCGCGATCGTCGCGATCCCGCGGTCGTGGGCGACGGCCGCGCTGCCGGGAACGAGGCTCCATGTCGCACCGCCGTCGGATGACCTGAAGAGGCCGACGCCGGCCTCGGAGTCGCTGGAGCCGTTCGCCTCGCCTGTGCCCGCGTACAGCGTGTTGCCGCTGGGATCCGTCGGGTCCGAGACGAGCGAGCCGATCGCAAAGGAGGTCAGGCCGGTGCTCGACGGCGTCCAGACGACGGTCGCGGCGAGCGCGTCGGCGGTGCGGAAGATGCCGCCGCCCGCGGCGGCGACCCACATGCGACAGCCCTTGCCCGGCGCCCCGCAGCTGGGATCGACCACCAGCGCCGTCACCCGCCCGGAGACGGTCGCGGGCGCGCCGGTGTAGGTCACCGCGCCCGGCACGTTCGGGGTGACAGGACCGAGCTCGCTCCAGTCCGCTGCCAGCGCCGCCCGCTGGGCGACCGCCCGCGCCGAGCGCCGAAACGCGCTTGCGGGCAGGCGCGAGGGGGCGTCGCGGAACGCGCGGCGGGCGGCCAGCGCGCGCTTGGTCTCCACATAGGTGCGCGGGTAGGCGCGCTCGTCGACCTGCGCCTGGGCCGGGCCGGAGACGCTCTCGCGGCCAGCCTCCCTGCCCTTCTCGAGCTGGTCGCGCACGACGGCGATCGGCAGCCGCCGGCTCTGGATGCCGGCGCGCTCGCCGGCGAATGCGCGCAGGGACCCCTCGCCCTCCCCGGACTCCCCGTGCTCGGGGCGCACGGGTGCAGGCACGACGAACAGGGCGAGTACCAGGACCGCCGCCGCAGCGACGACGCCGGCGATCATGGCAACGACTCTGCGCATCGACCCCACCTCCGCTGTCTCCAGGCGCATGGACGGGCGCCTGCGAACTGGACCCTAGCGCCACTGCGCCGCGGCGCAATCGTTTTTTCCCCGCCGGCTGCCCGCGCAGGCGGGGCTATCCTCGATCCATGTCCACGATCACCGAAGACCTCGCCGCGGAGTACCGGGCGCTGACGCAGGGCTGTGGCCTGCTCGATCGCTCCGAGCGCGGGAAGCTCGCGCTCACCGGCAGCGGGGCCAGGGAGTTCCTGGCCGGACAGGTGACCAACGACATCGTCGGCCTCGCCGACGGTGCCGGGCAGTACGCCGCGTTTCTGACCCCCAAGGGCAAGATGGTCGGCGACATGCGGGTGCTGGCGGTCGGCGAGCCCGAGCCCGAGCTGCTGCTCGACACCGAGCGCGCGACGCTGCAGGCGCTGTTCGACATGGTCCGCCGCTTCAAGATCGGATACGAGGTCGAGCTGCACAAGCGCACCGTGCAGCGCGGCCTGCTGTCGCTCGTCGGCCCGGGCGCCCGCGCACTCGCCGGCGCCGACGAGCTTGCGCCCGAGGAGCACGCCCACCGGCCCGGCTCGATCGCCGGGCGCCCTGTGCGGCTGATCGCCACCGACGCCGGCGTCGACGTCCTCTGCGACGCGGATGACACCGACGCCGTGCGCGAAGCGCTGGTGGACGCCGGGGCCACCCCCGTGTCCGAGGCGGCCACCGAGATCCTGCGGGTGGAGCGCGGGCGCCCGCGTTACGGCGCCGAGCTCGACGACTCGACGATCCCCCAGGAGGCGGGCCTCAACGAGCGCGCCGTGAGCTTCACGAAGGGCTGCTACGTCGGCCAGGAGACCGTCGCGCGGCTCTTTTACCGCGGCAAGCCCAACCGCCACCTGCGCGGCCTGCGCCTGTCCGAGCCTGCCCCCTCCGGGGCCGAGCTGCGCCTCGGCGAGCGCGTCGTCGGTCAGCTCGCGAGCTCGGTCGTCTCCCCCGTCCACGGCCCGATCGCGCTCGCGCTGGTGCGCCGCGAGGCCGCCGTCGGCGACACCGTCGCGGTCGAGGGCGGCGCGAGCGCCGAGGTCGTCGACCTGCCGTTCGCCGCCGCCTGAGCGCCCGCCGCGGCCACGAACGCCTCGATCTCCCGCTCGGTCGGCACGGGATGCAGCGCCAGGGCCGGCGCGGCGCGCGACGCCAGCCAGGTCTGCACGAGGCGCGCCTCGCCGACGGCGTCGGGGGGCAGCTGCCCGCCCGCCCGCCGCAGCGCGTCCAGCGTGCGCCCGTACAGGTCGCCCGCCTGCTCGAGGCCGTCCCAGTCGGCGACCCGGCCCCCGACGAGCCAGAAGACGTCGAAGCGGGGCTTGCGCGGATGCTGGGCGAGCACGAGCCGTGGCCGCGCGTGGATCGCCGCGAGCGGGCCCTGCAGCTCGGCCACCAGCGCGGCGATGCGCCGCCGGCGGCGGCGCAGCCAGTCAGCGCGCTCGTAGCGCTGCGCGGCGGCGGCGGCGCGCATCTGGCCGTCGATGTGCTCGAGCAGCGCGGCGCCGCCGTCGCCCGCGCCGCTGAAGAGCGCGAGCGCCTCGTCCAGGCGGCGTCGGTAGAGGTTGGGGTCGAGGTCGTTGAGGCAGGGCGACAGGCAGCGCCCCATCTGGCCGTAGGCCGACGGCCACTGGCGCAGCCGCAGCTTGCGCCCGCAGTGGCGCAGGCCGAAGAGCGAGTCCAGCTGCTCCTTGAGCTCGACGGCGGCGGCGCGGCTGCGCAGGGGCCCGACGGTTACCGCGTGCCCGGGCGCCGGCTCGCGCGCGACCTCGAGCACCGGATAGGCGATGTCCAGCCGGCAGCGCAGGTAGACGAACGCGTCGTCGTGCTTGTGGACGACGTTGCCCGGCGGGCGCAGCTCGCGGATGAGACGGTGCTCGAGCACGAGCGCACCGAGCTCTGAGCTCGTCGTGCGATGGTCGACGATCGCCGTCTGCTCGGTCCAGCCCTCCGCCGGCGCCGAGGGCGCGAAATGCGAGCGCGCACGGGTGCGCAGGGAGACCGACTTGCCGACGTAGAGCACCTGGCCGGCGGCGTTGCGCATGAGGTAGACGCCCGGCTCGTCGGGCAGCGCGGCAGTCGACGGGGCGCCGCGTTTGGTGGCACCGCCCGCCAGCGTGCGCCCGGCGCGCGGGCGCCCGCGCCGGCGGGGTGTCGCGCGTACGGGCCCGAGGACCGCCAGTGCGTCGCCCACCGTCGAGGCGTTCGCGCACAGGCGCCCGAAGAGCGCGCAGAAGACGCGCGCGCAGGTCTCGGCGTCGGCGAGCGCGCGGTGGGTCGTCTCGACCTCGATGCCGAGCGCGTCGGCGAGCGCGGCCAGCCTGCGCTGGCGCACGAGCGGCGCGAACCGCCGCGCCAGCGCGACCGTGCACAGCGCGGGCGGATCGGGCCACGGCAGGCTCGCGCGGGCGAACGCCTGCGCCAGCACGCGGCGGTCGAAGGCGGCGTTGTGTGCGACGAGCACGCGCTGCGCCAGCAGTCCGGCGAGCTCGGGCAGCGTGACGTCGGCGGGCGGGGCGGCGTCGACCATCCCCTGCGTGATCTGCGTGAAGTGCTGGATCGAGCGCGAGAGCGGGGCGACACCGGCGACGAGCGTCTCCCAGCGGTCGTGCAGCTCGCCACCGCCGACGAGCACCGCGCCGACCTCCGTCAACTCGCAGGCGTCGCCGCCGAGGCCGTTGGTCTCCGTGTCGACGACCAGGAACTCGGCGGTCGCGAGGGGCGCAGCAAGCAGATCCACCGGACGGATCCTTGCGCGCGGATCAGACGGATTGCATGCGCGCTTGCATGGTGTCGTCCAAGCGCCGACCGGACCCCTGGGTAGCCTTCGGCGCATGCCGCCCGTGGTGAAACGAGGAGTGTGATGACGACCTTCGCCGCCCAGTCCGAGACCGAGCGCCTGCTGGCCGAGCTCGACGCCCGCACGCGTGGCGCGTGGGGCACGTACCGCGACGAGCTGCGCGAGCTCGATGGCCGCTCCTACGACGACGCCGAGAGCGCCGCCTGGGATCAGCTGCAGGCCGGCCTGCAGGCCATCGAGTCAGAGCGCGCCGCGCTCGCGCCCGCGCCCGCCTCGGACTGAACCGAGGGCCACCCGGGCATTCTGGCCCGCTCGGGTAGGTTTCCCCCAGTGTCACGAGGATGGTGAGACAGGTCGACGCGCAGCGCAGGATGCCACTGGCCGCACTCGCGGCGGTCGTCGCTCTGGCTGCCGGAGCAGCCGGCTGCGGAGGCGGTGGCGACTTCGCCAACGACCCGCGCCCGGCGGCCCCGATCACGGTGAGCGCCGCCATCTCGCCCACCCGCGTGTCGATCTCGCCGGCGCGCTTCGGCGCAGGCGCGATCGAGCTCATCGCCAGCAACCAGACGTCGAGGTCGCAGCGGGTGACGCTGCGCAGCCAGGGCGTGGGCCAGGGCGCCGCCCAGCGCCTGGAGCAGAGCACCGGCCCGATCAATCCCGGCGACACGGCGTCGCTGAAGGCCGACGTCACCCGGGGCAGCTATGTCGTCACCGCGCGGTCGTCCGCCATCGCGCCGGCGACCATGGTCGTCGGTGCGCCGCGCAGGGGCGGGACGGACAGCCTCTTGCAGCCGTAGCGCACGGCCGCCGTCCTTGCGACAATGGGCGCAATGCGCAGGCACCGGTTCCTCCCCGCGGCGCTTGCGCTCCTTGCGCTGACCTGCGGCGCCGTCCTGCTGTCGAGCGCCGGGTCCTCCGCGACTCCGTCCAAGTCGCAGGCGCTCTTCAAGAAGACCCTGCTCGACGACGCCAAGACGACCGCCGCGGTCAAGCGGCTGCTGAGCGACGGCGGCGGCTTCGTCGCTCCCGACATCGTCTTCTCGGACATCACCGGCGACGGGCGCTCGGATGCCCTCGTGCTCGTCGACACCGGCGGGGTCGCCGGAGCCGTCGCGCTGTATGTCCTCAGCACCGACGGCGAGGCGGCCGACAGCCCCCTGCGCGCCGTCTACCGCTCCCAGCGGCTGTACCGCGCGAGCGTCGAGCCCACCGGAACCACGCTGCGGCTCAAGACACCCCATTTCGCCGAGGGCGACGACGTCTGCTGCCCGTCGAAGATCGCCCAGCGCGACTACGAGTGGAGCGCCACCGCCAAGACGCTGCGCCTGCGCCCTGGGAGCTCGATCGAGTTCGCCGGCCCCGGGGGCTGATCTGCGGGCTGGTCGGCCTGGCCGTAAGATTGCCGTCGGTCCAGGCAAGCGAACGAGGAGTCCCCAGCCCGATGGCCGTCGATCTCAGCCAAGTCTCAAACGTCGCAACCGAGCCGGGCGAGCTGCCGGCGACGATGGCCGCGTGGGTCATCCGCCAGGAGCGCGAGGGGGAGCCGAAGGATGCCTTCCAGATCGAGGAGATCGAGGTTCCCGAGCCGCAGGCGTTCGAGGTCGTCGTGCGGGTCATGGCCGCCGGCGTGAACTTCAACAACGTCTGGGCCTCGCTGGGCAAGCCGGTATCGGTCTTCCGCTCGCACCCCGAGGAGGACCATCACATCGGCGGCTCGGATGCCTCCGGCGTCATCTGGAAGGTCGGCCCAGGCGTGACGCGCTGGAAGATCGGCGACGAGGTCGTCATTCACTGCAACCAGGCCTCCTACGAGGACGTGGAGGTCCACGGCCTCGACCCGCTCGCCGCGCCCAGCCAGAAGATCTGGGGCTACGAGACGAGCTGGGGCTCGTTCGCGCAGTTCTGCAAGGTCCAGGCCCAGCAGCTGCTCACCAAGCCCGAGCACCTCTCCTGGGAGGAGGCGGCGTCCTACGGCCTGACGTACTTCACGGCGTACCGCATGCTCATGGACCAGTGCGCCCTGCAGGCCGGTCACAAGGTCCTCATCTGGGGCGCCGCGGGCGGCCTGGGCGTCTTCGCGACCCAGCTGTGCGCGCTGACGGGGGCCGACTGCGTCGGCGTCGTCTCCAGCGAGGAGAAGGGGGCGCTCGTCGAGCAGCTCGGCGCCAAGGGCTACATCAACCGCAACGAGTTCGCGGGGATGATGCGCAAGGGCGGCGAGACGCCCGACGAGGAGAAGGCGCGCTTCAAGGAGATGCGCACCTTCGACAAGCGCGTCCGCGAGCTGCTCGGCGGCGACAAGCCCGACATCGTCTTCGAGCACGTCGGCAAAGCGACGTTCCCGACCAGCGTGTTCACCGTCAAGCCGTTCGGGAAGGTCGTCATCTGCGGCGCGACCTCCGGCTTCGACCTCGACTTCGACGTGCGCTATCTGTGGATGCGCCAGAAGCAGATCATCGGCTCGCACTTCGCCAACGCCTGGGAGTGCACGAAGGCCAACGACCTCATCCGGGAGTCCAAGATCCGGCCCGTCCTGTGGAGGACCATGCCGTTCGACGGCGTGGCGGAGGCACACCAGCTCATGTACGAGAACAAGCACTCCGGCAAGATCGCGATCCTCGTCGGGGCGACCGAGACCGGGCAGGGCAAGACGGCCGAGGGTCCCGGCGCGATCATGGCGGAGGTGGGTGCCTGATGGCCGGCGTGGTGCACCTCCCCGTCTATGCGACCGGCTTCCGCGGCGACGACGTCGAGGCATCGCTACAGCAGATCGCCCCGATCTCCCTGCGCTACGGCGCCACCCGCTACGAGGTCTTTCGCTCGCGCGACGACCGCTACAGGTTCCTGCTCGCGGTCGACTTCGAGTCCCACGGCGACTGGGACGCCTACTGGTACGGCGAGGAGTTCACCGACTGGCGCGCGTCGTGCTCGAGCTGGTTTCAGGTGCCGCTGCTGTACGTGTGGAACGATCGCGTGGCGGGCGGCGGCGTCCACGAGCAGGTCGCCGCCGGCGAAGCAGCCGACGAGTAGCCGGCCCCTCCGCCTCCGTCAGCCAACTCAGCGGCAGAGCGCGAAGACCGTCCCGGAGGCCGTGGCGCCGGGGACGTCCTGCGCAACCGCGCTGGCAAGCACGAGGACCGAGCGCTTGCCGGCGACGCGGCGGTCCAGGACACCGAAGGCGATCGCGCCGCCGGATCCGCCCGTGCGCCACGTCTTGCCCTTCGGGCAGGTCATGCGCAGCGCCGCGAACGCCGTCTCACCGCCGCGGGCGATGCTCACGCCGCGTGCGATCGCCGCGTAGCCCTTCGGCAGCGGCCTTCCGGCGCGGGCGCTGCGAACGCCCGGGAAGTCGATCGGGCTCTTCTGCGGCGCCGCGATCACGACGCGCGGCGACACGGTGATCGTGGTGTCGGCGGGCGTCTGGGCGCCCGCGACCCCACAGAGACCTGCGACGGCGACCGTGGCGACCGTGGCGGTGGCCCGGATGAGACGGCTTGACGACATGCGTGGCTCCTGGACTCGCGATGGTTCCCCGCACACATCCTGCGCCACCGATCCGCCCGTGTGGACGCACCTGGGTGGCGCTCCTTCACACCTCGCGGGCCGGGCGATCGCCGGCGCGCCCGGGTCGATAGGCTCCGGCGGTGGCCGACGAGCATGAGCTGCCGCGGCTTGCCGGCGCCCCGGCCCTGGAGGCGTCCGGCGCTCCCACCGTGGAGCCGGAGGCGCGCCAGTTCTCGCTGCAGAGCCGCATCTCCAGCGCGATGGTGGGGATGAAGAAGGAGTACTACGGCAAGGGCCCGGAGCGGGCAAAGACCTTCATCAACGACGAGTACGTCTTCGTCGTGATGGAAGGGGGTCTGACGCGCAACGAGCAGACGCTGCTGGCTGCCGGCCAGCACGATCTCGTCCGGTCCTATCGGCTGCGATTTCAGGAGGCGGTGACGGCGACCACGGTCGGCGCGAGCGCGGCGACGCGGCCGAGGAGGCGCATTGCGGCGCCTGCCCGGCCGGTCGCGCAAGTGCTAGCGCCCGTCGAGGTCGCGGTGCTCGTTCGTGCCGCCGTCGAAGTACGGCTCGCGGCTGCCGCTCTTGGCGAGGCCGCGGCTGATCATGTAGCCGGCGGTGACGATCGAGACGTACAGCCAGGCCTGGCGCGCGACGAACTCGTCGGTGCCGTTGGTGTCGCCGCCCTTGATCATCGCGGCACTGATGAGGATCATCGCGACGATGGCGACGAACGCCATGAACTCGGTCGTCTTCAGGCCGGCCTTGGCCTCGGTTGAGAGGCGCGCGTCGTTGCGGCCACGCGTCATGCCGGTACCGGTGCGTGAGGCAGGTGTTGCAGCCATGGAGGCTTCTCCTTGCAGTGTGGTGTGCGATTCCTGGTGGGCAATTTCCGTCCGTTGAGGATCGGAAAGCCTTGAACAGGCACTCCGGCAGGGTCGCGGCGCATAACCGGCCACCTTGCTTGCGGCGTCATTTCCCGCACGAGCGATGGTTCATGCATGCCCACCGACGAGCATGCGTCCGGCGCGAGGTGCGCGCCGGCGGGGCCGCGTGGTCAGGCGCGCTCGTTCGATCCAAGAGCGCGGCGTAGGCACGCGACC
>JAXDFS010000254.1:0-17999 GCA_034665465.1 Solirubrobacteraceae bacterium | reverse complement strand
CCGACGCCGATGACGTCGAGGATCCCGGGCACGCCGGCGCGCGTGATCTCCTGGTTGACGATGACCTGCTCGACCGCTCCCAGTCCCTGGCCCCCGAGCTCGGCGGGCCAGGCGACGGCGGCGAGGCCGGCGGCGGCCAGCCTGCCCTGCCACGCCCGCCGCGCCGCGATGTACGGCGCCTCGTCGTCGCCCTGCTGGGCCGGCGCCTCGGCCGCGTGCTCCTCGAGCCACGCGCGGACCTTCACCCGGTAGCGGGCCTGCTCGGGCGTGTCGTTGAGGTCCACCACTGCTCCTTTGGCTGACTGGCCAGTCGGGAGGACGAGACGATACAACGCGCCGCGCAAGCGCGGCGAGGCTCAGCCGCCGCCCCCGGTGAGCGCCGCCGACACGAGGACGCCGAGGATGATGAGCAGCGGAACGGCCGTCCCCAGCAGCAGCCAGCGGGTGCGATTCATTCGGGCGCGGGCCCGTCTCACGCGCGCGGGCGCGCGTCACCGCGCGCACGAGAGCGCCCGCCGGCGACCAGCGCGGGGTTCTCGCCGCAGCGGCAGAGGAACGTGTCGAGGATCTCGTGCATCGCCTGCAGCTCCTCGGCCGCCTCGCGCAGCCGCTCCTCGCCCGCGCGCGTGAGCTCGTACGTGCGCCGGTCGGGTCCGCCTGACGAGGACTGCCAGGCGGAGCGCACGAGCTTTGCGGCTTCGAGCGCGCGCAGGGCGCGGTACAGGCGCCCGGGGTCGTCGCGGTTGAAGCCCAGCGGGCGCAGTCGCTCGCGCAGCTCGTAGCCGTGTGCCGGCGACTCGTGCAGCAGCAGCAGCAGGCACGGGCGCAGGAAGTTCTTGGGCAGGACGACGCGGGCGAGGTCGGCATCCGCGGGCATGCGATCACGCTACTCCAGGCACGCGATCGAGGCGCCGTCCGGCGTCCGTCTCGGGCCGGGGCCGGATGCCCCTCCTTTATGTGGCCAAAAGATTCAAACGCTTAACACGCGCCTAAAGGGACCTGCAAAACGACACCTTCGGGGTGCGGCGTCCGCGGCAGGACGTCTTCAGGCGGCGGGACCACTGGACATCTCCGGCGCCGGTGTACTAGTGTCGCGCGCAGACATCGGCTGGGTCGGGGCAGAGGGAGACGTACCGGGACCCGCGGCCGGGACTATTAGGGAGCGAGCAACTGACCATTCGGGACGTACGCGTCGCGGGCGGGCGGGAGCAAAAAACAGAGGGGAGCCACAGTGCTTAGAGGGTCAGGCGCATCGGCGCCATACCGGCGGAGCGTTCCGTGCCGGCGCTAAAACGTAAGCCGCGCAGCCCGCAGCAGGCTGCCGCAAGAGGTAGCAGCGGTGGCGGCGCCACTCGCGGCGGAGGCCGGGCAACCGGCGCCGCAGGCGGAGTGCAGGGCGTCAACATCATCATCCTCGTCCTCGTCGCGGCCTCGGTCACGATCGCGGCAGGTCTGCTCGCCGAGACGGTCAACACCGCTCGTTCGATCGACAAGAAGGCGAAGAACATTCGCGACACCGGTATCGGCATCAACAAGTCGACCGACGCGATCCGCCAGCTCGTCGCCACGAACAAGACCGCGCAGTCGATCCTCAAGACGGCCACCCCGCTCAACGGGGTCCTGACGAAGATCGAGAGCCGCGCGAAGTCGATCAACGGCTCTGCCAGCTCGATCGACAGCCTCGCGAGCACCATCCTCTCCACGGCCGGCACGATCAACACGAGTGCCACGACGATCGGCGGGACGGCGAGCAAGATCAGCTCGACGGCCAGCACGATCAACGGCACCGCGGGCAAGATCGACCCGGTCGCCGCCGGCATCCGGTCAGTCGCCGGAACGATCAACAACACGGCGAAGACCATCAACACGACGGCCGGTACCGGCCCGGGCATCCTCGGCATCGCACGCACCATCGACGCTGACGCGGCGACGATCGTCACCGGCCTGACGGCCACGCAGCAGACCGCAGCGGGAATCAAGGTCGACTCCGGGGACATCCTCGGCGACTCGGACTCGATCCTCGACACGGGCGGCTGCATCGACGTCAACGCCAACACCATCGCCAAGCCGGCCAACGCCAGTGACTGCCAGGGGAAGAACCCATGAATCCGCGCATCGCAACGGACGTTCGCTGGACATGGATCTTCGGCACCATCCTGATCCTGGTGGTCGTGGTGGTCATCGGGTTCCTGTCGGGCATCACGAGCGCGCTGAACTCGATCGACAACGCGCTCGGCACGACGGACTCCACCCTGACCGAGGTCGGCGGCGACGCGAATCCGCTGCCGAGCTACGTCAAGACGATCAACGGCAACCTGGTCGCGATCGACAAGTCGCTCAAGCCGATTCCCGGCCAGGGCGTCTCGATCCTGAACTCGCTGACCTCGATCGACGGTTCCGCGAGCCGCATCAACGCGGCCCTGAAGAACACGTCGAGCTCGCTGCTCAGCACGTCGAGCTCGCTGGTCGGCACGTCAGGCACGTTGAGCACGATCTCCGGATCGCTCGTCGACACGTCGAACACGCTCGTCAGTGCGACGGGCACGCTGCAGACGATCCGCCGGTCGCTCGTCGACACGTCGGGCGTCCTGGTGACCGTCAGCGGTCGCGTCAAGACCATCAACCAGGTCCTGCACGCCGCAGAGTCGCCGTCGAGCCAGGGTGTCGGCGCGGTGCCGCCGCTCGTCTCGAGCATCAACGGCAGCGCCGGCGGAATCCTCGACGACACACACAAGATCAACCAGGGACTCCGCGACGCCGAGAACCACCTGACGAGCATCTGCAAGTCGGTTGCGATTCAGGCACTGGCACTCACGGCAGGCAACACCGGAAGGTGCTGAGCACCTGATGCGTGACATTCTCAGTGGAGCACGAGGCATGTCGCCGGTGGTGCTCACCGTGTTGATCGCGTGGGCCCTGCTCTCGGTGCTGTTCCTCACGGGAACGCTCCTGGCGGCCCGCTCGATCGACAGATCGGTGGCGGTCATCAAGCCCAACGTCATCGAGATCGGTGACGAGGGCGCGTTCATCCGCCAGGCGAAGACCATCGCGGCGGCGACCGTGAAGATCCGGGCAGCGGCAGATCCGCTGTCCGGGCATCTCGCTCGCACGCTGAAGACCGCCAAGACGGGCATCGACCCGAAGCTCAAGTCGATCCTCGGCAAGGTCGGGAACATCAACGAGACGGCCGGCTCGATCAACGGGACGGTGCTGCAGATCGGGTCGACGGTCGACGCGATCTTCTCGAGCGCCTCGTCGATCAACAAGCACGTGAAGTCGATCGGCGGCAACGTCAACACGATCAATGCCGACACGAAGACGATCAACGCCAGTGCCCGGGGCATCCTGGGCAGCGGCAACTCGATCCTCGACCGTGTCAACAGCATCGATCGGGCCGTTGCGTCGATCATCGGGCTCGCGACGACGATCGACGGCACCCTCAAGAACGTCGCGACCGACTTCGTCGGGATCGACCGCAACGTGGGTCAGAACGGGCGCAACACGAACAACATCACCAAGCACACGAACAGCATCGACTGTGCGCTGGCCGTCAGTGGTAAGGGGTGCCTGAAGTGAACATCATCTCCTCGACCTACAGCGACTGGTACATCGGGCTGGCGATCGCGTTCGCCATCATCGTGGTCGTCGTGATCATCGTCTCGGTGATCCTGACCATGGCCGCACGGATCGCCGACCAGGCATCCGGCGCGGCCGCGGGCGTGGACGTCGTCCGCGCTCAGACCACGAGCCTCGAGCACGGGGTCGACAAGGTGAACGACTCGGCCGTCCGGATCCTGCACATGGCCCGGACGCTGCGCAAGGTCGCGGTCGGCAAATGACCGCGGCCGTCGCCTCATCGGGTAGGAACACGATCACGGGCTAGCGGCCCTTGGCGCGCTGTGGACACGGAGTCCGGCGCCAGCCGGACTCCATGTTCGCTCGTGCAATCGTGAATCGCAAATGGGTGGTCGCCGCGGCAGTGGCGGCCATCCTTGCGGTTGTCATCGGAGTACAGCTCGGCCGCAGCGTCATCCCGTCGGGCACCGCGCATCGTGCGACCACGGTCGCACCCAAGCCGATCCAGTTCCGCGACGCGCAGTCGGGCCTCGCGCTGAAGTACCCGCGCGGCTGGACGCGCCTGAGCGTCAAGGACCCCCAGGTCCGCCTCGTCGCCGCCGCCTCGCCGGCGACCTCGCTGCTGCTGCGCGTGTCACGGTCAGATCTCGCCGACGTGACGGTTCGCACGCTGCCGGTGGTGCGCTCGTTCACCGACGACCTCATCGGCGCGGACAATCGCGCGCGGCTGCTGTCGGCGCCCGAGGAGGTCTCCGTCGGCGGCCTGCCGGGCTTTCGCTATCGCTACACCTACACGACCTCGGACGGCAAGATCGGCGCGCACGTGCACTACTTCCTCTTCAAGCACAAGCGCCTCGTGCAGCTCGTCTTCCAGCAGGTGCCGTCGCCCACGCTGCCGAACGTCGAGCCGGCGTTCAACCGCATCGCCGGGTCACTGGTCAGCAGCGGGCGCTGACAGCGCAGCGCCGGCGCATCCCCGCGTGGGCGGCTTCAGCCGCCGATCTGGGACATCGTGCGCTTGGGCTGCACGAATCCCGGATCGTTGACGTGGTGCTTGAGCTCCTTGCGCCACACCGCGTCGCGGATGATCTGGCGCAGGTCGGCGTCGGAGGTGCCGTCGCGCAGCGGGCCGCGCAGGTCGTACTCGTGCAGGCTGAACAGACAGGTGCGCAGCTTGCCCTCGGCGGTGATCCGGATCCGGTCGCAGTCGCCGCAGAAGGGCTCTGAGACCGGGTTGATGAAGCCGATCCGACCCTTGCCGTCGGCGAAGCGGTAGACGCGCGCCGTCGCGCTGGGCTCGCGCGGCTCGGGCTCGAGCGGATGGACCGCGTGGATGGCGGCGCGGATCTCCTCGCCGGTGAGCACGCGGCTGCGGTCCCAGGTGTGGTCGGCGTCCAGCGGCATGAACTCGATGAAGCGCACCTCGTAGGGATGCGTGCGCGCGAACTCGGCCATCGGCAGGATCTCGGTCTCGGTGAAGTCGCGCAGGCCGACGGCGTTGATCTTGATCGGATGCGCGTCGGGGTAGCCCGCCAGCACCTCGAGGCCGCGCAGGACGCGCGGCAGCGAGTCGCGGCGCGTCATCTCGAAGAAGCGATCGCGCTGCAGCGAGTCGACCGACACGTTGAAGCGGTTGATGCCGGCCTCGACGAGGGCGCCGGCGTCGCGCTCGAGCAGAAAGCCGTTGGTCGTGACGCTGAGGTCGCGCACCCCGTCGACGGCCGCGAGCATCGCGGCCAAGCGCGGGAACTCGCGGCGCACGAGCGGCTCGCCGCCGGTCAGCCGGATGTCGTGGACGCCCATCGACGCCAGGAGCCCGACCAGGCGCTCCATCTCCTCGAAGCTCAGGACCTCGTCGCGCTCGAGCCACGGCAGGCCCTCGGCGGGCATGCAGTACTGGCAGCGGAAGTTGCAGCGGTCGGTGACCGACACCCGCACGTCGCGGATCAGGCGGTTGTGTCCGTCGCGCAGCGGCTCAATCTTGCTCATCACGCCTCCAGGTACCCGAACGCCCGCCGCTCTTCTCGAGCAGCTCCACGCGCTCCACCACGACACCGCGCTCGATGCCCTTGACCATGTCGTAGACGCACAACGCGCCTGCCGAAGCTGCCACCATCGCCTCCATCTCCACGCCCGTACGGGCTGTTACGCGCGCGGTGGCGGTAAGGATCACCGTCCCGGCTGCCGGATCGACGTCGACCACGACGTCGACGGAGTCCAGTGGCAGCGTGTGCGCGAGCGGGATCCACTCGTCGGTGCGCTTGGCGGCCTGGATCGCCGCCAGCCGGGCGGTCGACACGACGTCGCCCTTCGGGGCGTCGCCGGCAGCCACGGCGGCGGCGGTCTCCGGGGTCATGCGCACGAGCGCGCGCGCGACCGCGACGCGCAGCGTCGCGGGCTTCTCGCCCACGTCGACCATCCGCGCCCTGCCGTCCTCGTCGAGGTGTGTCAACACGTCGTGGCCCATCTCTCCTCGCTGGAGCCCGCTGCTCTGAACGCCAACCGTAGCGAATGCGCGAGCCCGCTCGCATCCGGCACCACCCGAGCTGCCCGAAGCAGATATGATCGGCCTGCTGGGCTGCCCGAAGCGTCGTTAAGCAATCGCTTCATCGGGATTGACTCGACGGTCGCTCCGTGCATACTGACCGGTCGTACCCCTGGGGAGAGGAGCGTCACAACTTGACCACCGTCAGCCTTGCGCCCGCTGAGCGGGCGGATAGCGCCACCGACTCGACACCGCGGAGGGTGGTGTCGGCCACGTGAGCGTTGTCGCAGCCTTCGATACACACGCCCTATGGCAGATCTGCCTGGGAATGGGCGCGGTCGTGCTCACCGTCGTGATCATCCTTCTGATGCTCCTTCTGAGCCTCGTCAAGGACATCCAGGCGAGCGTCGCGACCCTGCTGGAGACGGCGCCCGTCATCGCCTCCTACACCGGCAACATCCCGAAGCTCGCGGCCACGCCCGCGGTGCTCAACCTCATCATCGAGGAAGCGATCATCCAGGACGGCTACATGAACGCTCTCACCGATGGCTACATCGGAGCAGGTGAGACCCTATGAGCACCGACCTGATGATCCTCCTGAGCTTCGTCGAGCCGGCCCTGCTCGTCATCGTCCTGGCGGTCGGGCTCAACCAGGTTCAGCGTCGGCTGAACATCATCTCGACCGGCCTCGGCGATCTCGGCGGCATGCTTGCGACGGTGGAGTCGCAGCACCTGCGTCCGCTCACCAAGCTCGTCGCCGATGTCAACGGGCCGCTGAACACGATCAACGTCACGCTGCCGGGCATCGCCGCCAAGGCGGCGCTCGTCGTCCGCAAAGCGACGGGAGGCTGACCATGGATCCAGACATCGCGCTGTGGGCCATGGTGATCGTCCTGATCGTGGCGGCCATCGTGCTCGTCCCGCTGCTCATCAAGGTGCTCGGCGCAGCCAAGAGCATCCCGCCGCGGATCGACGCGATCGCGGGTGTCGCAACCGCCGCCTCGCAGGACCTCGACGCCGTGGTCATCCTGCTGACGACGCAGAACTACATCAGCCAGATCGTCGCATCGGTCGCCAACTACGGGGGCTCGCTCGACGTCGCCCTCCCGGACTACTAGGGGGCGCTTGTGTCGATTCAGGTAGCACTCATCATCCTGCTCGTCGCGGTGATCATCGCCGCCCTGGCGCTGTATCTCCTCGCGACGATCCTGGAGCTGTTCAAGATCAACGCGGGGCTTGACGTCGTCATCGGCAAGGTCGGCGAGATCGTCGCCAAGAGCGCGCCGGTCAACGGCGTCCTGGATGCCATCAACGGCAACCTCGTCGCCGGTCGCAACCTGCTCGAGGGACTGCTGCTCAAGAAGGCGGGTCCCGATTCGGCGGGCCTCGTCGAGTCGCTGTTCCCCGGCGAGGGCCAGAAGTTCCTGCAGCGCGTCGGCCGCAGCGGCAAGGTCATCAACACCGGCACGGTCTACACGCGCGGCGTGGGCATCCTGGCGAGCCTCGGTCGCGGGGCGCCGATCGGCGCCGCGCACACCAAGGGCCCGGCCGTCCGTGACCCGCAGTACTCCACGACGGCTGCCTCCATGCTCTACCCGCGTCCGGGTGGGCCGGCAGCGCGTCCGAAGTCGCCGGTCGTGGGCAAGGACTCGCCACGGCAGTACGAGGTCGCGCTGACTCCGGGTACGCGCACGCGCGACGCGTCGGGCGCTCCGATCGAGGCGTCCGAGCCCTCGGCGCCCGCGGCACCGTCGGCACCGCCGGCAGCTGCGCAGTCGGCTCCGACGCCGCCGGCCCCGGGTCGGCTGTCAGCCAAGGGCACCCGTCCCTGGGAGCGCTGAGCCAGAGAAGCATCGAAGGTCCAGAGAGCCCGGTCATCGGCCGGGCTCTCTTTTTGCCCGCTCGGGCCATGGCGGGCGGCGGGCCGTCGCGGGCAAGCTGGCGCCGCAGTCGCGATCGCGATTGCTAAGTTCGATCTGCGGCGATAACCGCAAGAGAGCTACGCACGAGGGAGGAACCCCTATGAGCACCGAGACCGATACCGAAACCGACAGCCAGGCCGAGCGCCTGACCTGTCTGTACCCGGGTTGCGAGAACCTCGCCGTCGAAGGCCCGAAGGCGGCCGCGAACGGCCGTACGGGCCCGCCCCCGCGCTACTGCGAGCTCGAGGAGCACAACGCGAGCAGCGCGTTCCTGGAGATGAAGCGGCTGGAGGAAGAGGGCGCGGGCGACCCCGCGTAAGGCGCCGCCTCGGCCGACGGATCCGCGGGAGCGCCTGGGCGCTCAGCTCCAGCGTCCCATGTGCACGAAGCGCTCCGCGGGCACGCCGCCCGCCCGGGAGAGCATCGCCTTCGCGGCGTCGGGCGTTCCGACGAACTCGTGCAGCGCCTCGGCGCTCGGCGTCCGGTGCTCGGCCGGCAGCATGCTGACGTACCAGAGCCCTGTGATCGGGGTGCCGCGGACATCGAGCGCGACGAGCGAGCCGCGATCGAGCTCGTCGCGGATGGTGTGCGCGATCGCGAGCGTCACCCCGCGCCCCGCGGCCGTCTGCGCGAGCGCCGCTGCGAAGTTCGGGTAGGCGCGGGTCCGGGCTCCCGCGATCGACTGCCGTGCCAGGAACGCGCCGGTGTCGGTGTCGGCGTCGGACTCGAAGGGCCCCAGCAGCCACGGCGTTCCGACGAGGGCCTTCGGCGCGACCCCGCGCGAGCCGGCGAGCGTGTGGCGCGGGGCGGCGACGACCACCGACGCGTAGCGCAGGAAGGGCTCCGCCGTGACCTCGGGGCCCGCGGGGGTGGATGGCACCGGGGGGCCGAGCGCGATGTCGACGCGCCGGTCGGCGAGCAGGTCGGCCAGCTCGCGTCGCCGGGCCACCTGCAGCTCGACCTCGATGTGCCGGTGGTGATGCTTGAACGCGTGCAGCAACGGGCCGGCTGCGAACTCCGCGAACGCCGGCGTCGCAGCGACCCGCAGCGACGGCGCGAGGTCGTGGACGCTGCGCTGCGTGTCGTCGGCGAGGCCGAGGATCTCCCCGGCCGCCCGCGCAAGTTGGCGCCCTCCCGGGGTGAGCTCGATGACCCCGCCCGACCGCACGTAGAGATCGTCGGAGAACTCCCGCCGCAGCGCCCCAACGGCCCCGGAAACCGCTGGCTCGCTGACTTTCAGGGCCTTCGCCGCCGCCTTCACCGAGCCCATTCGAGCCACGGTCACGAACGTGCGCAGCTGCGACAGGGTCAATTAAGCATTCGCTTCATGTGCATTGACCGCGCCATCCTAGCGTGCATACTCACCCGCCAGTACCCCTTTGGAGGAGAGGAGCGTCACACCTTGGCAATGCAGACCCCCGCACCCTGTGATTACTCACGGGCGAGCAGTGTGGACGATGCCATCGCGCAGCTGGAGGCCCTGGGCGGGAACGCCCGCATCCTGGCCGGCGGACACAGCCTGATCCCGATGATGAAGCTGCGCCTGTCCAACCCGGGCCACGTCATCGACATCAACCCGCTGGAGCCGGAGCTGAACTACATCCGGCAGTCGGGCAACGAGATTCACATCGGCGCGATGACCCGCCACCGCGACATGCTGAGCTCCGATCTGCTGGCGCGCACCTTCCCGCACATCTTCGGCGAGGCCGAGGCCGTGCTGGCCGACCCGATCGTCCGCAACCGCGGCACGCTCGGCGGCTCCGTCTGCCAGGCCGACCCGGCCGAGGACCTGTCCGGCGTCGTGACGGCGCTCAAGGGCGTCGCCGTCGTGCGCGGTCCCGGTGGAGCCGAGCGGCTCATCTCCATGGAGGAGTTCCACCTCGGGCCCTACATGACGAGCGTGGGCGCCACCGAGATGCTCACCGAGGTGCGCTTCCCGGTCAACGGCGGCAAGCACGGCAGCGCCCACGAGAAGGTCGAGCGCCGCGCCGGCGACTTCGCGATCGTCGCCGCATCGGCCGCGATGAACATCGAGGGCGGCGTCATGCGCAACGTCGGACTGGCCTGCAGCGCGGTCGGCCCGACGACGATGCACATGGCCAACGCCGAGCAGATGCTCAACGGCCAGGCGCCGTCGGGGGACCTCTTCGCCAAGGCCGGCCAGATGGCATCCGCCGACTGCTCGCCCAACAGCGACGGTCGCGGCTCCGCCGATTACAAGCGGCATGTCGCGGGCGTCCTTTCCACCCGCGCCCTCAGCCGCGCCGCGGCGACGGCCCTGCGCTAGGAGCTTCTGAATGCTTGTTTCAATGACGATCAACGGTCAGGCGTACTCGCACGACATCGAGCCGCGCCTGCTCCTCGTGCACTACATCCGCGAGTACGCCGAACTGCACGGCACCCACTGGGGCTGTGACACGTCGAACTGCGGCATCTGCATCGTCCTGATGGACGGCGAGCCGATCAAGTCGTGCACGACCCTCGCCGCGATGGCCGAGGGACACGAGCTCGTGACCGTCGAGGGCATGGCCAAGCCCGACGGCACGCTCGACCCGATCCAGCAGGGCTTCCACGAGATGCACGCCCTTCAGTGCGGCTTCTGCACCCCGGGAATGATGAGCACGGCCCGCTGGCTGATCGACAAGCACCCGAATCCGACCCAGATGACAGACCACGAGATCCGCGATGGCATCTCCGGCAACCTGTGCCGCTGCACCGGTTACGACAACATCATCAAGGCAATCCGCTGGACGGCGCAGTACGAGGCCGACATGGCGGGGAGGAGCTAATCCATGGCAACGACTGAGACCTGGCCCGGCAAGAACCCTGAGTGGTTCGGCCACGCGTCCGGCGACACCTTCGGCAAGATCGCGGAGGCGCCGATCGGCTTCGGGCACATGAAGCGCAAGGAGGACGCGCGCTTCATTCGCGGCCTCGGCAACTACTGCGACGACGTCCGGCTCCCCGGCATGGTGCACGGCGCGCTGCTGCGCTCCCCGTACGCCCACGCTCGGATCGTGTCGATCGACACGTCGGCCGCCCTCGCTCATCCGAAGGTCGCCGCCGTCGTCATCGCCAAGGACCTCGAGACGCTGGGCCTGGCCTGGATGCCGACCATCTCCTACGACACGCAGGCCGTGCTCGCAGGCGACAAGGTCCGCTTCCACCTCCAGGAAGTCGCCTTCGTCATCGCGCTCGACGCCTACTCGGCGCAGGACGCGCTGCAGCTCATCGACGTGGAGTACGAGGTGCTGCCGGCGATCGTCAACTGCCGCAAGGCGCTCGATCCCGATGCCCCGCTGATCCGCGACGACAAGGTCGGTCAGACCAACAACCTCGCGAGCCCCACGTGGGAGGCCGGCGACAAGGTCCAGTGTGATCGCGTCTTCGCCGAGGCCGACACGGTCGTCACCCGGGACATCATGCACGCTCGTGTGCACCCCTGTCCCATGGAGACCTGCGGCATGGTCGCCGACATGAACCCGGCGACCGGCCAGCTGAACATCTACAACGGCAACCAGGCGCCGCACGCACACCGCACGGTGTACGCGCAGGTGGCGGGCCTGCCCGAGCAGAACATCCGCATCCTGTGCAACGACATCGGCGGCGGGTTCGGCAACAAGGTGCCGGTCTACCCGGGCTACGTCTGCGCGATCGCCGGTTCGATCGTCGCCGGCGCACCGGTGAAGTGGATGGAGGATCGCGCCGAGAACCTGGCGACCACCGGGTTCGCACGCGACTACTGCAACCACGCCCAGATGTGCGCGAAGAACGGCAAGATCACGGGCCTGCGCGTCGACACGATCGCCGACCACGGCGCCTTCGACTCCACCGCCCAGCCGACCAAGTTCCCGGCCGGCTTCTTCCACATCGTCACGGGGTCCTACGACCTCGAGGGCGCGCATTGCCAGGTCAAGGCCGTGTACACCAACAAGGCCCCCGGCGGCGTCGCCTACCGCTGCTCGTTCCGCATCACCGAGGCCGTCTACCTCGTCGAGCGCATGGTCGATGCCCTCGCGATGGAGATGAACGTCGACCCGGTCGAGCTGCGCATGCGCAGCTTCATCCGTCCGGAGCAGTTCCCGTACGAGACGATCACGGGCTGGACGTATGACTCGGGCGACTACCACAAGGCGATGAACCTCGCCAAGGAGATCGCCGGCTACGACGCGCTCCGCGCCGAGCAGAAGGAGAAGATCGCCAACGGCGAGATCATGGGCATCGGCTGCGCCTTCTTCACCGAGGGCGTCGGGGCAGGTCCCCGCCGGCACATGGACATCCTCGGCCTGGCGATGAACGACGGCGCCGAGCTGCGGGTCCACCCGTCCGGCAAGGCCGTCGTCAGCATCTCCGCCCAGACGCAGGGGCAGGGCCACGAGACGACGTTCGCCCAGATCGTCGCCGAGGAGCTCGGCATCTCCCCCAACGACATCATGGTTCGCCACGGTGACACGGACAAGACGCCGTACGGCCTCGGCACCTACGGAAGCCGGTCGACCCCGGTCTCCGGCGGCGCCGTCGCGGTCGTCTCGCGCAAGGTGCGTGACAAGGCTCGCGCCTTCGCAGCGCTCATGCTCGAGACGCGTCCCGAGGACCTCGCGTGGGAGAAGGGCCGCTGGTACGTCAAGGGCGACCCGGAGCGTGGCAAGACGATCGAGTCGATCGCCGAGTACGCCTACGGCCCCAACCCGCTCCCCGAGGGTCTCGAGGGCGGACTGGACGCCAACGCGGTCTACGACCCGCCGAACCTGACGTACCCCTTCGGGGCGTACCTCGCGGTGGTCGACATCGACCCCGGCACCGGCAAGGTCCATCTGCGCCGCTTCATCGCAGTCGATGACTGTGGCGTCCGGATCAACCCGATGGTCGTCGAGGGCCAGATCCACGGCGGCCTCGCCGAGGGTGTCGGCCAGGCGCTCATGGAGATCATCTCGTTCGACGAGCAGGGCAACTGCCTGAACGCGTCGTTCATGGACTACCTCCTGCCGACGGCGCTCGAGTGCCCGCAGTGGGAGCTCGGCGAGACGGTCACGCCCTGCCCGCACCACCCGATCGGTGCCAAGGGCGTCGGCGAGTCCCCCTGCGTGGGGTCGCCGCCGTGCATCGCCAATGCCGTCGTCGACGGCCTCTACCACGCCAAGGGGATCAAGCACATGGACATCCCGTGCAACCCCGGCCGCGTCTGGCAGGCGTTGAACGGGAACGCCCAGCCGCCGCAGTGAGAAGCGACGCGCTTGCGCGGCGAGCTGAAGAGCTCGCCGCGCAGGGCGCGGCCTTCGCGACCGCGACCGTCGTCCGCGCCCAGCGCCCGACGAGCGCGCGGGCCGGGAACGTCGCGCTCGTTCTCAGTGACGGATCGATAGACGGCTTCGTGGGCGGCGTCTGCGCCGAGCACAGCGTCCGCCTCTACGCGATGAAGGCCATGAAGAGCGGCGAGCCGCTGCTCGTGCGGATCCTGCCGACGGCCGGCGACGCTGCCGACGGCGAGGCCGAGATCAAGGAGGACGGTGCGGTGACCGTGCAGAACACGTGTCTCTCGGGCGGGGCCATCGAGGTCTTCGTCGAGCCCGTGCTGCCCGCTCCCCGCGTCCACATCGTCGGCTCCACCCCGATCGCCGCGGCGCTCGAGCGCTCGGGCCCCGAGCTGGGCCTGGACATCGTGGCCGCCTACGACAGCGCCCCCGACCTGCAGGAGGGCGATCTCGCCCTCATCGTCGCCGCCCACGGCAAGGGCGAGCTCGACGCGCTGCGCCGCGGGCTGGAGGCGGGAGTCCCCTACGTGGGCCTCGTCGCGAGCCCCAAGCGCGGTGCCGCGCTCGTGGAGGAGCTGCGCGAGGACGGCGTCTCGGAGGAGCACCTCGCCCACCTGGAGTGCCCCGCCGGCCTGGCGATCGACGCCCGCACACCAGCGGAGATCGCGCTGTCGATTCTCGCGCGCGTCATCCAGACGCGTCGCGGCGGCTGGGAGCCGTCGCTGAAGGGCCCCAGCACTGCTGCGGCCCCCGTCTTCGCGGTCGACCCCATCTGCGGGATGACCGTCGCGGCCGACGCGACCACGCCGCACGTCGAGCACGAAGGCGAGACCGTCTACTTCTGCTGCGATGGCTGCAAGGCGAAGTTCCAGCAGGAGCACATGGATGCCGTCGTCGCCGGCTGACGTCTTCGTGACGGGCCTCGTGCTCGGCGCGGGCGGCTCGTCGCGGCTCGGGCGTCCCAAGCAGCTGCTGCCCTATGGCGACCGCACGCTGCTGGACCACACGCTCGCCACCGCGCGGGCCTGCGGTTTCGATCAGCTCGTCGTGCCGATCGGCGGCGCCGCCGACGAGGTGCGAGAGCGCGTCGACCTGTCGGGCGCCGAGGTCGTCGTCAACTACGACTACGGGTCGGGCTGCTCGTCGTCGATCGCGGCCGCGCTCGGCGCGGTCGACCCGCGCTGCGAGGTGCTCGTCCTGATGCTCGGAGATCAACCCGGCGTGACGCCGGCCGCCGTTCAGGCTCTCCTGGACGGCAGAGGTGACGCCCCGCTGGCGGTCTGCCGCTACGACGACGGCCGCGGGCATCCGCTCGCCTTCGATCGCAGCGTCCTGCCCAGGCTGGCCGACCTCCACGGCGACAAGGGCGTCTGGCGGCTGCTCGACGAGCGCGCCGACGAAGTCGCCGAAGTCCGGATCGCCGGTCCTGTCCCACTCGATGTCGACACGCCCGAGGATTACCAGGCCGTCCTGGCCGCCGCGGGCTTCTCGGAGGTCCACGTATGAGCCGACTGCAGCGCAGCGATGAACTCGAAGACGAGATGCGCCGGCTCGTGCCGAGCGTCGACAAGCTCGGGCAGCTGCTCGGAGAGGTCGACTACCTCGCCGACGAGGGCCTCGCCACATCCGCCTTCCTCGCCCTGCGCCTGCCGCAGCCGCTCCTGCTCGAGGGCGAGGCCGGGGTCGGCAAGACCGAGCTCGCCAAGGCGCTCGCCCAGGTCCTCGACACCCCGCTGATCCGCCTGCAGTGCTACGAGGGCATCGACTCCTCGGAGTCGCTGTACGAGTGGAACTATCCGCGCCAGCTGCTCAGCATCCGCATGGCCGACTCCAAGGGCACGGACATCGCCGAGGACGAGCTCTTCGGTCCCGACTTCCTCATCCGGCGCCCCCTGCTGCAGGCCCTCGAGCACAAGGGCCCGCGGCCCGCGGTCCTGCTGATCGACGAGCTCGATCGCGCCGACGACGACTTCGAGGCGTTCCTGCTCGAGCTGCTCGCCGAGGCGACGGTCACGATCCCCGAGATCGGGACGATCACCGCGACCCATCCGCCGATCGTCATCCTCACGTCCAACCGCACGCGCGACCTGCACGACGCCGTCAAGCGCCGCTGCCTGTATCAGTGGATCGACTATCCCGATCCGCAGCGCGAGATGGACATCATCCGCCGCCGCGTCAAGGGCGCGGAGGCCAAGCTCATCGTCCAGGTCGCCGACGCGGTCTCGCGCATGCGCGAGAGCGACATCCAGAAGCCGCCGGGCATCGCCGAGGCGATCGACTGGGTCTCGGCACTGGACCTGCTCGGCCTCGACCACCTCGATGTCGAGACGGCCGACCGGACGCTCGGCTCGGTACTGAAGTACAGCGAGGACCAGGAGGTCGTGCGGGCCTCCGGGCTCGAAGAGATGATCCAGGGGCGTGGGTGACACCCGAGGGCAACTCAGAGGTCGTCGACTTCAAGGTCGTCCCGTTCGAGCTCGAGCTGCCCGAGCTGGCGGCGGCGTTCAGCCAGCGGCTGCACGCCGCCGGCGTGCCGGTCACGCCCGGGATGTCCGAGCAGTTCGCGCATGCCCTGCGCCTGACCAAGCCGGTCTCGCGGCGGCGGCTGTACTGCGTGGCGCGCGCGATCTTCATCACGGGCTTTCAGCAGGTCGCGACGTTCAACCGCGTCTTCGCAGAGGTGTTCGGCAAGGGCGCCAAGCGCAACCCCGACCTCGAGGTCGAGCTCGAGGCGGCGCCGCCGAAGGACCAGCTCGACAGCCAGGAGCCTGAGGAGAACACGAAGGAGCCCCAGGAGTCCGAGGGCTCGAGCGGCCAGGACGCGGCGGGCATGAACGCGGGCGACGGCGAGGACGAGGAGGAGGAGGACGAGGACGCCAAGGAGATCCTCGTCCCGATCGCCGAGGCCAGCTCCGACGAGGTGCTCGGCGAGAAGAACTTCTCGGCGCTGGACTCGGCCGAGCTCGCGGCGCTCTACCGCCTCATGGTCCGCCTGCAGCTCGCCACGCCGATCCGCCGCACGCGGCGCAAGAAGCGCGGGCGCCGCGGCGAGCACCTGGACATGCGCCGCACGCTGCGCAAGAGCCTGCACACCGGTGGCGACCCGATCATCCTCTCGCGCAAGCGGCGCCGGGTGCATCCGCGGCGCCTCGTGATGCTCTGCGACATCTCCGGGTCCATGGAGCCGTATGCGCGCGCGTACCTGCAGTTCCTGCACGCCGCCCGCGCGGCGGGGCCCTACTCCGAGGCCTTCGTCTTCGCAACGCGCCTCACGCGGTTGACGCGCCAGCTCTCCGGCCGCCATCCGCAGCGCGCGATCCGCCGTGCGACCGAAGCCGTGCCGGACTGGTCCAGCGGCACCCGCATCGGCGACGCGCTGAAGACGTTCAACGACCGCTACGGGCGCCGCGGCATGGCGCGCGGCTCGGTCATCGTCATCCTCTCCGACGGCTGGGAGCGCGGCGACCCCGAGCTTGTCGGGCGCGAGATGCAGCGCCTGGCGCGCCTGGCGTATCGCATCGTGTGGGTCAACCCGCGCGTCGTCGCCAAGGACTTCGCACCGCGGGCCGGCGGGCTGGTCGCCGCGCTGCCCTACTGCGACGCGCTCGTCAGCGGTCACAGCCTCAGGGCGCTGGAGGAGGTCGCAGACGCGATCGCGGCCGAGCGCGACGAGGACCCGCTCCTGGCCAGCTGGCGGATCCCGCAGCTGGACATGGAGGACGAGGAGGAGAGCTGGGGCATCGCGGGCACGACCGAGGCGCACGTCGCCATGCCCAGCGGCTACGGTGCCTTCCGCGGGAACACGACCGCATGAGACCTTCACCCAAACCGGAGCCACCGTCTGTTGCGGGCGCGGTCCATCCGGGACGTCTGACGCCCGCTAGTCCTGCGGCCAGATACTGGCCGCTCGATCCTTTGGAGAGGAGCGTGACTGTGCAGGTACAGGCACACATGAGGGGAGCTGTCCATGGCTAGCGCCTACCGCGCGGTCTATCTGCGCGTACATCCGACTGGGAAGTGCGTGCTCAGCCTGAGCACCGAGGGAGCCGGCCAGGAGCAGGCGCTCGCGGAGATCGTGAGCGACGAGCTCGGCATTCCGGTCTCGGACACGAAGGTCGTCGCGCAGGACCTCGACCGTTGGGGTCAGGGTCACGGATACGTCACGACCTCCAGCCCGACGGGCACCGCCAACGCGGTTCGCAAGACCTGCGCCAAGATCAAGGAGAAGTCGCAGATCCTTGCCGGCGGCATGCTCGGCACGTCTCCGCAGTCGCTGTCATGGGACGGCGCCCGCTTCTACGCCGGTCGCGACCCGCTGTCGGGCAAGCGCATCGAGGAGATCGCGCTGTACTCCCACGGCGGCGCGCTGGAGCTGCCGGCCGGTCTGGAAGGCTCGCTGGACGCGCAGACCACCTACCGGGACTGAGCGCTCGCGTGCCGGCCCCTGGGCCAGCATCCGATCATCGCCGTCGACTGCCTTGCCCGAGCACCGGGGCGAGGCCGTCGGCGGCGCGATCATTTGCGCTTGAAGATGCGGCGCCGGTGGGCGCGCAGAGTTGCCACGATCGCCGCGGATGCGGCACCCAGAACGGGTACAGCCATCGCCAGGGTCTCCTCCAGGGGTATCCCTGCGATATGGGCGACGATCACGACCATGCATCCATCGTAGTGGCCGGAGGCGCCGCGGCTGGGCACGCGGGCGGCGATGGCGCGCCGCCGGTGCAGGCGCGCCACGGCCGCCCCGCTCGCTCAGGCGGTCGGCAC
>JAXDFS010000253.1:0-10615 GCA_034665465.1 Solirubrobacteraceae bacterium | reverse complement strand
GGCAGGATGGCGGGATCGACCGTCCGTGAGGAGGAGGCCCGCGTGAAGCTCGTACACACCAACGTCCGCGTCCGCGACATCGATGCGTCGCTGCGCTTCTACGAGGCGCTCGGCTTCGAGCGGCGGGGGCGGCTGCAGTTCGACAGCGCGTACAACGTCTACCTCGGGCTGCCCGGCGACGGCGACACGCTGGAGCTGACCGTCAACGCCGGCCGCGACGAGCCCTACGACCTCGGCGACGGCTATGGCCACGTGGCGCTGGAGGTCGAGGACCTCGACGGCCTGCTGCAGCGCCTCGCCGGGCAGGGCATCGAGCCGGAGAAGGCGCCCTATGCCCCCGGTGGCCGGGAGGAGTACCGGATCTGCTTCGTCGCCGATCCAGACGGCTATCGCATCGAGCTCATCGACGGTGAGTTCGCCACCCCGCAGGATCTCGACCCTGAGTAGGAGGTGCAGACATGCTGTTCTTCGTGCGCTTCGACGTCTCCCAGCCGGCCAATGTGAGCAACGAGGATCTGATCGAGATCTGGAAGCGCGAGGCGGAGGCGGCCGTCGGGGCGATCGAGGCCGGGGCCGTGCCGCATCTGTGGAAGGTCGCCGGCCAGCGCATCGTGCTGGCGATCGTCGACCTGCCGACCGCCGAGGACCTCGACCGCGCGCTGGGCTCGCTGCCGATCATCCGCGAGATGGGCCCCGGCATGAAAACCGAGGCCTGGCCGATCTACGACTACCGGACGTTCGCCGAGGACCTCGAGGCGGGAGCCCACGGCCCGTCGTAGGCGGCTAGTCCTCCGAGGACGACGACGGTCGCCGGCGGTCGCGCTTGCGCTCGGCGCCGCGGCGCTTGGCGTCCAGCCGCCGCTGGCGCGAGCCCTTGGTCGGCTTCGTCGGGCGCCGGGCGCGCGGGACCTCCAGTGCGCCGGCGAGGCGGCCCGCCAGGCGCTCGAGGGCCAGCGTGCGGTTGCGCGCCTGGCTGCGGGCGTCCTGGGCGATCGCGCGCACGACGGGCCCCTGGCGGGCGATGATACGCGCCTTCTGGCCGTCGCTGAGCGTGCTCGAGGCCGCGACGTCGAAGATCGCCTCGATCCGCGACGACGTGACGTTCGCATGCTGGCCACCGGGCCCCGAGGAGCGGCTCGCGCGCACGAGGACCTCGTCGAGCGGGATCGCGAGGTCGCGGTTGATCGGCAGCATGTCGGGCATCAGGTAGATCATCGCGCCAGATCGATCTCGACCGGTTGGCGATCCTGCCAGCGGAGGGTTAGATTCGAACCCATGTCCCAGAACCTCGCCTCGAACCTCACGCGCAGCGCCGCCGCGCATCCCGACGTCATCGCGTGCAAGCTCGACGATGCCGCCTTCAACTACGGGCTGCTCGACCACGCGAGCGCGCGCGTGTCGGCGATGCTCAAGAGCAAGGGGGTGGGGCCGGGCGACCGCGTCGGCATCATGCTGCCCAACGTCCCGTACTTCCCCGCGGTCTACTACGGGGTGCTGCGCGCGGGCGGCGTGGTGGTGCCGATGAACGTCCTGCTCAAGGCGCGCGAGGTCGGCTACTACCTCTCCGATCCCGAGGTCAAGGTCCTCTTCGCGTGGCACGACTTCCTCGGCGCCGCCGAGCAGGGGGCCAAGGACGCCGGCGGGGTGGAGGTCGTGCCGGTCAAGCCGGGGGAGATCGAGGGGCTGATCTTCGCCCACGAGCCCGACGACGACGTCGCCGACCGGGCGGGCGACGACACCGCGGTCATCCTCTACACGTCGGGCACGACCGGCAAGCCCAAGGGCGCCGAGCTCACGCACGACAACCTGCGCCGCAACGTCGAGGTGGCCGTCGGCCTCTTCGACCTCGGCGTCGGCGACGTCATCTTCGCGGGCCTGCCGCTCTTTCACTCCTTCGGGCAGACCTGCACGATGAACGCGGCCATCCACGGCGCCTCGACGATCACGCTGCTGCCGCGCTTCGATGCCGGCAAGGCGCTGGAGATCATCGCCCGCGACCGCTGCTCGGTCTTCGAGGGCGTCCCGACGATGTACGGCGCGCTGCTGAACCATCCCGGCCGCGAGAGCTTCGACGTCAGCTGCCTGCGCGTCTGCGCCTCCGGCGGCGCCTCGATGCCCGTCGAGGTCCTGCGCGGCTTCGAGGAGGCCTTCGGCTGCAAGGTGCTCGAGGGCTACGGGCTCAGCGAGACCTCGCCGGTGGCGTCCTTCAACCATCCCGACCGCGAGCGCAAGGCCGGCTCGATCGGGACGCCGATCGAGGGCGTGCAGATGAAGCTCGTCGACGACGACGGCAACGACGTGCCGGCCGGCGAGGTCGGCGAGATCCTCATCAAGGGCCACAACGTCATGAAGGGCTACTGGAAGCAGCCGGAGGCGACCGCCGCGGCGATCAAGGACGGCTGGTTTGCCACCGGGGACATGGCGAAGGTCGACGAGGACGGCTACTTCTTCATCGTCGATCGCAAGAAGGAGCTCATCATCCGCGGCGGCTACAACGTCTACCCGCGCGAGATCGAGGAGGTGCTCTACGAGTACCCGGGCGTGCGCGAGGTCGCCGTCGTCGGCGTGCCGCATGCCGAGCTCGGCGAGGAGGTGGGCGCGGCGGTCGCGCTGAAGGACGGCGCCGAGGTCGATCCGGACAAGCTCAAGGCCTTCGTGAAGGAGCAGGTCGCCGGCTACAAGTACCCGCGCCACATCTGGTTCGTCGACGAGCTGCCCAAGGGGCCGACCGGCAAGATCCTCAAGCGCGAGATCTCAAAGCCTGACTAGAGCCCCGGCGGGTGGCGCGCGACGAACCCGGCGACGCTGCGCGTGTCGCGCGTCCAGCGCGTGCCGCCACCCGACAGCGCCGAGGTGTCGAAGCGCCAGCCGGCGACGATCATGAATGCGTGGCCGGCGTTGGCGTAGACCGTGATCCACTGCCCCGGCCCGGGATCGCCCCAGGTCATGAACGGGCCCGAGGCCATCGGTGCCGAGACGAGGCCGGCGGCCGCCAGCGCGTAGCTGACCGAGCCCGAGCAGTCATACGCGGTGTCCTTGAAGCCTGCGTGGCCGCCGCCGTAGAGGTAGGGGAGCCCGGCGATCGCGTTGCCGGCCGCCATCACGAGGCCGACGGCCGCAGGTGCGCCGGGCGGCGGCTGGGCCGTGCCGCCGGCGTTGGTCTGGATGCCCGCGCGCGCGGCGCGCGCCAGGCGCTTGCGCAGCGTCGCGAGCTGGCTCTGGATCGTCTGCAGCTCTGCGCGCTTGATGTCGCGGCCCGCGAGGCGCCGCGCGCGCTCGTTGAGCAGCGCGCTCTCGATGACCTGGGCGGCGTCGCGCCGGCGCGTGATCCGTGCCGTGATGACGTTCTGGCGCGCCTGGATCCCGGCCAGGTCGCCGGCCTGCCTGCTGACCTTTGCGCGCGAGACGCGCGCGCCGTCCATGATCCGCGCGTTCTGGTCGCCGATGCGCTTGAGGAAGTCGGCCTTCTCGAGCAGGTCGGCGAACCCGTGGGCGGAGATCAGGACCGAGACGATGTCGGGCGCCGGGTTGCGGTAGGCGGTGACGAGGTTCTCGCGCAGCGCGTCGGTCGCCTGGTGCTGGCGGCTGATGAGGCGCGTCAGGCGGCTGCGCGCGCGCCGCAGCGCGGTCTGGACGGCGTGCAGCTGCGCCTGCTCGGCCGCCGCGGTGGCCTGCAGCCGTGCCAGCCGCGCCTGCGCGCGGGCGAGGCCTGGCCCGGAGGACTGGATGCGGCGCGTCTCGGCGGCGACCGCGGCGCGCAGCGAGGCGGCGCGCCCGGAGGCCGTCGAGATCTTGCCGGAGAGGTCGGCGCCGGCGGGTCCCGCGGTCGCGAGCATGGCCGCGCCGGCCGCGAGCAGCGCGGATAGGAGGAGGCCGACGAGGAGGCGGCGGAGCGGGAGGGCGTGCATCGGGGGCCGGGCGGCGACGCTAGCAACGCCGTTGCGATCGGGCCGGGAACCCCTGCTCCTGCAAGCAATCCTGCAGGACGCGCTGCGCCGGCTACCTGCGGGCGCGCAGCGCCGCGTCGAGCAGCGCGCCGAGCCCGATCACGGTGGCGACGATCCAGACGATCCCGCCGAGGATCGGCACGAACGCGAGCGCGCGCAGGATCAGCAGGCCCACGAGGAACGCGAGGATGCGGGCGCTCTTCTTCAGGATGAGGCGCCCGACCACGAACGCGCTCGCCACGTAGGCGATCCCGTAGAGCGGCAGGGTGGCGAGCAGCAGGCCGATGCCGAGCGGGATCCCGATGACCGTGACGAGCAGGACGACGCCCAGTATCGGTATCAGCAGGAACGCGAGCACGCCGAAGAGCGCGGAGCGGCCCGTGTGCGCACGGGCGCTGCGACCGACGCCCTCGGCGGCGCGCGGGAACAGCAGGAGCAGCAGCAGGCCGAGCAGGAACGCCGAGAGCGTGAAGGCACCCCAGATGGCGATCCGGGCGCCGGTACCGATCCCCGTGGCCTTGATCTTCTTGACCTTGCCGCCGACCTTCGCGCCGGGCGCGACCTGCGGGCGCTTGTTGCCCCAGACGACGTCGCCGTCGACCTGCGCCCGGCGTCCGAGGACCGCCGTGCCGGCAGCCGTCACGACGGTGCCGGTGACCCTGCCGCGGATCGTCACGTCGCCATCGGCCACGACCAGGTCGCCGTCGACGGTGCCGCGCACCGTGACGTCGCCGTTGGCCACGTACACGTCCTTCGAGGTCACGCCCCGATCGACCAGGACGTCGCCGACGACGACGATCCGAGCCTTGCTGCCGGCCGCCGAGGCTGTCGCCGGAAGGACCCAGCAGAGCAGCAGCAGCGCGATGATCGGGATGCGCTTCATCAGCGGCAGCGAGCCTATCCGGGGTCAATCGGGGCGCGGGGAATCTTTGCCCGGGGGACCCGCTCGCGCAACCTTGGTTGACAGATGCGTGCTCGTCAACTACGGTTGACACATGGCATTCGTCCCCACCGAGGAAGAGGCGGTTCCCCGCGATCCCGCCGAGGGGCTGGGGGCCGTCGTCGCGCTGCGGCGCCTCGCCGATCGCCTCGAGGCCGGCCAGGTCGAGCAGGCCGTGCGCGAGGGCTGGTCCTGGGCGGAGATCGCGGCGGCGCTCGGCGTCAGCCGCCAGGCCGTCCACAAGAAGCACGCCAAGCGCCTGGGCGCGATCGGCCTGCGATCGGGGCGCCGCCATGTTTGAGCGCTTCACGCGCGAGAGCCGCGAGGTCGTCGAGATCGCCCGGCAGGTCGCCGGCAAGCTCGGCGCCGAGCAGGTCGAGCCCGAGCACCTGCTGCTCGCCCTCGCCTGCGGCGGCCCGCACCCGGCCGCCGAGGCGCTCGCGGAGGTCGGCCTGGACTGCGACGCGATCGCGAAGGCGATCGAGGAGGACCTCGTCGCGATGCTCGAGATCGTCGGCGTTCCGCCGTCCGTCGTGGCCTCCGCACCGGCCCACCCGCGGCTGGACCGCCCGGGATTCGGCCCGGCTGCCAAGCAGGTGCTCGAGCGCGCGCTGCGGGAGGCGTCGCGGCGCAGGCTGCGCCGCCTGGGGACCGAGCACATCCTGCTCGGCGCGCTGCGTCCGCCGCAGGCGACCGTGCGCCGGGTGCTCGCGCGGCTGGACGTGGCGCCCGAGCGCCTCGCCGCACTGGTGCAGGTCGAGGCCGCCGCGCGGCGCTGACGTCTACGGCACGATCGCCAGCGCGCGGTTGACGCGCCTGAACTCCTCGATCTCGCAGCCGTTGGTGCGCCTGAAGCGCCGCCGGACCGCATCCCCCGCGATCTTCCCCGTGACGCGGATCGATTGCGGGCCGCCGTAGATGTCGGCGCAGAGCAGGCCCGTCGGCCTGGGGTGGGCCAGCAGCGTGGCGAGCGCGCGCACCCGCGCGCACTGCCGGGCGACCGGCACCCGGCCCGCGAGGTCACCGGTCGCGCGCTGCGTGGCCTTCGTGCAGGTCAGCCGGCCGCGTCGCGTGTGCCCGGCCCCGTCGTCGTAGTGCACCGCCAGCGAGACCGCCGGCCGGGAGGCGGCTGCGGCGCCGAGGGGCGCGAGGGCCGGGATGCAGGCAACGACGAGCGCGGCCGCGCCCAGCGCCACCGCCCAGCCGGGCGGGCGGCGCCGCATCAGGCGGTCGTGTCCTCGGAGGGCAGCAGGTGCCCGTCGCCGGAGACGTAGCCATCCTTGCCGCCCACGGCGAGGTAGACGAGGTCGTCCTCGCCGACGTTGCGGATGCGCCGCACGGTGGCCGGGTCGATCCGCGCCACGCCGCCGGGGCCGAGGCGGTGCACCGAGCCGTCGCCGAACTCGAGCTCGCAGGTGCCCTGATGGATGAAGTACGTCTCCTCCTGCTCGTAGTGATAGTGCCTGCGGCCGGCGAACTCCGGCGGCATGACGATCACGTTGATGCCCAGCGCCTTGACGTCGAGCGCCGTGCGGATCTTGCGAAAGCCGCCCCCGTCGCCGAGCGCCGCGATGTTGGCGACCGCGTACCCCTCCCCGCTGACGACCTCGTGTACCGCGTCCTGCGCCATTGCAGCTCCCCTCTCGCTGGAACGATTGCGGCGGATCCTAGTGTCGACGCCCGGACGCGCGAAGGGCCCGCTCGCCGAGCGGGCCCTTCACAAAGCGTCTGCCTCTGGGGAGAGGAGGGTCCTCAGAAGACGAGGACCAGGATGATGATGATCAGCAGCAGCGTTCCGAGGCCGATGTACATGCAACTCCTTTGGTCTGTGGAGGAAGCAGTACCCGCGGAACCCGTGTCGTATGCCAGGTCGACAGGTGTCGTAGCCCTTTCAGTGATCGGCGACGACAGCGCCCTCCGGGATCAGAGGACGGTTCTCGTTGGCCCAGCGCTCCAGCCCGCCGGACATCGAGTAGGCGTCGATGCCGACGCCGCGGAAGGCCTGCGCGGCCATCGCCGAGCGGGCCCCGAGGCGGCAGTGGAAGATCACCGGGCGGTCGGTGTCGATCTTGGCGGCATTGGCCGCGAGGCGCTCGAGCTCGATGTGCAGCGCGCCGTCGATCCGCCCGGCATCCCACTCGTACGTCTCGCGGACGTCGATGACCTGGGCGCTGCCGTCGGCGAGCGCCGCCTGCGTCTGCTCCGGCGTGACCTCGATGTTCTCGGAATCGAAGATGGATGGCATGAAGCCGAGGGTATCGCCCGGCTTCGGCGTAAGCTTGTCGACCAGCGGTCAAGAAGTTGCTCTAGGATCGCTGCGTGGCCGAGCCCGCCTACCGCCGGATGCAGAGCGAGGAGCGCCGCGCGCTACTGCTCGAGCGCGCACAGGAGCTCTTCGGCGAGTACGGCTACGACGCCCTGTCGATGTCGCAGATCGCCCGCGAGGCGAAGATCTCCAAGGCGCTGCTCTACCACTACTTCCCCAGCAAGAGCCGCCTCTTCGAGGCGGCGCTCGCGGCCGGGGCCGCCGAGCTGCGCGAGCGCACGAAACTGGACCCGGCCCTGCCGCCGGCGGCGCAGGTGGCGGCGACGCTCGACGCCTTCCTCGGGTGGGTGCAGGAACGCCCGGGGGCCTACGCCAAGATGCTCGAGAGCGCCGGGGCGCGCGAGGTGCGCGCGACGATGGCGCAGGTGCGCGCAGAGACCGCGGGCCAGATCCTGGCCGGCCTCGGCCCCGACGGCGAGCGGCCCGCGACGCGCGCGGCGATCTTCGGCTGGCTCGCGTTCCTGGACGCCGCGATCCTCGACTGGATCGAGCACGGCGACATGACCCGCGAGGAGCTGCACGGGATGCTGCTCGGCAGCTTCGCCGGGGCGCTCATGGCCTCCGGCGCGGGCGCGGCGCTCACGGCCGCCGCCGGCGGCGCGCCCGGCTGATCTCAGGTCAGCTCGTCCACTCCAGCGGGACGTCGCGACACTTGGTGGCCACCATCGCCAGGTAGGTCAGCGGCTCGCCGGCGATCGAGACGCGATGCGTGTAGCTCATGCGGGCGCGCTCCTCGAGCACGCCCTCGTCGAACATCCGGCCGATGAAGGTGCCAAAGCCCGCCGGGTCATCGTCGTCGAGGAAGCGCTCGCGCAGGTTGAAGGCGATCCAGCCCGGCGAGCTGACGAGGTTGAAGGCCTGCGCGAAGGCGATCGGGGGGATGTCGCCGAAGCCCAGCGCGGCGACACAGGTCATGGCGTTGAACTCGTGGCCCTCCAGATCGCGGCGCTCGCCGCGGCTCATGTCGCTGAGGTCCAGGGCCACGTAGTCGTCGTAGACCTCCGGACGGTCGCGCAGCGCGGCGTCGCGCGCCTCGGGCAGCAGGTCGATGCCGACGATCGAGTCGACGCCCAGGCCGGCGACCCGCTCGCCGACCATGCCGTTGCCGGCGCCGAAGTCCAGTGCAGTGAGCGAGGCCGGGTCGATGTCGGCGTTGCGCAGCTCCGCGCCGAGGAGGTCGCAGACGATGCCGGGCGAGCTGCATTCGAGGATCTCCGCGAAGAGGTGCTCGTAGAGCCCCGGGACGTCGAAGATCGCGGCGTAGTCGTGCAGGCGGATGCGCGTGCGCTCACCGTCTCGCTCGATCTCACACCATTCCTCGTCCTGGTCGAGGGCGCCGCCGTGCTGCGGCGGCGGCATATGAAGCTCGAAGCACTGGCGATCGAGCGTTGCCACGTGTGAATCCTTCCGTCGGATGAACGTCATCCAGGCACCTGCCCCGGCATCCGGAGCGCCAAACCGGCGACGAGTTGGCACGGCAACGGTGCGACGGCCGTCGGACGCCTGCGATCCTGGCTGCGTGCAGCTGCGCGCACTCTCGGTCACACTACTGCTCACCTTGGTGCTCGGCGGGTGCGGGGGCGCTTCGCGCCCGCGCAGTCACACGACCGAGTCAGCGAGGAAGACAGCTCCGCAGCGCGATCCGCTCTCGCTGCCGGCCGGAGTTCCGACAAGCCCGACCAGGCCGGCGGATGCCAGCGCCACACGCACCATCCGCGCGTGGTCCAAGGCGCTGCGCGCGGGCGATCTGGCGGGCGCGACGGCGCTGTGGGCACTCCCGGCGAGGATCCAGAACGGCACCCCCGTGCTCACCCTGGGCACGCGCGGCGACGTGCGCAGCTTCAACGAGTCGCTGAGCTGCGGGGCGGTGCTGACCGGCGCCGGCGCGGCGCGCGGCTACACGATCGCGACGTTCCGCCTCACCGAGCGCCGCGGCGGGCAGTGCGGCACCGGCGTCGGTCAGAGCGCGCAGACGGCCGTCCTCGTGCGCGCGGGACGGATCGCCGGCTGGTATCGCCTGCCCGACACGACACCGGGGCCCGTCATCTGACGCGCCCCGGCGGTCCTGCTGAACTGGAGGGTGTGAGGGCTACAGGTAGGGGTCGCGCTCGACCACGCGCTCGCGGGCGACCGGCGCGGCCACGACGTCGCGGCGGCCGGCCTGCATCATGTACACGAGCGAGATCAGGAGGCCGACCAGGCCGACCACCATGAGGATCACGCCGACCGTCGCGATGGAGATGCCCGAGACGGATGTCTTTACGGCGAACTTGAGGATCGCGCCCAGCGCGATGAGGAAGATCGATGTTCCTAGTCCCATGCCCCGATGTATTCCCGCTGCGCGGGGCGCGTAAGCGCGGGCTGGGCGTCAGTACGATGGTTGGCGTGTCGACAACGACCTCAGACGTCTACGACATCCCCCAGGAGCTCGCCGACCTGCGGGACATGATCAGGCAGCTCGCGCAGGAGCGCATCGCTCCCCGGGCGGCCGAGATCGACCGCACCGCGACCTATCCCACCGACATCCGCGAGCTGCTCGCCGAGCACGACGTGCTCGGGCTGCCGTTCGAGGAGCAGTACGGCGGGACCGGCACCGGCACGCTCATGCTGCAGATGGCCGTCGAGGAGATCGCCAAGGCCTGCGCATCCTCCGCGCTGATCCTCATGGTCCAGGAGCTCGGGACGCTGCCGATCCAGCTGTTCGGCACCGACGAGCAGAAGCAGCGCTTCCTCCCGCGCTGCGCGAGCGGCGAGTGGTCGCCGGCCTTCGCGCTGTCCGAGCCCGAGGCCGGCTCGGACCCGGCCGCGTTGCGCACGAGCGCCGTTCGAAGCGAAGCCGGCGACGAGTGGGTCATCAACGGCCAGAAGAACTGGATCACGAACGCCGGCGTCGCCGACTTCTATGTCGTCTTCGCCAAGACCGACCGCGAGAGCAACCGCAGCTCGGCGTTCATCGTCGAGGCCGATCGCGAGGGCTTTGACCCGGGCGCGCTGGAGCACAAGCTCGGCATCAAGGGCTCGCCCACCGGGTCGCCGTCATTCACCGACGTTCGGGTCCCGGCGGAGAACCTCATCGGCACCGAGGGCAAGGGGCTGTCGGTCGCATTGGCGACGCTGCAGCGCACGCGGCTGGGCGCCGGCGCGCAGGCGCTGGGGATCGCGCAGGGCGCCACCGACTACGCCAACGCCTATGCCAAGGAGCGCGTCGTCTTCGGCGCGCCGCTCAACGAGCTGCAGGCGATCCAGTTCAAGCTCGCCGACATGGAGACGGGCACCGCCGCCGCGCGCGAGCTGCTCTACAAGGCCTGCTGCCTGATCGACCTCGGCGACCCCGCCGCGGCCAAGTACTCCTCGATGGCCAAGCTGCTGGCCTCCGACAACGCGATGAAGGTCACGCTGGAC